>CAYVHP010000078.1:0-6960 GCA_964451265.1 uncultured Caulobacteraceae bacterium
CTTCATGAAGACCCTGAAGCACGAGGAGGTGGACGCCAGCGACTATCGCGATCTGGATCACGCCAGATCGGCCATCGGCGACTTCATTGAGGCCGTGTACAATCGCCAGCGCTTGCACTCGGCTCTGGACTACCTGTCGCCTACGGAGTTTGAAACCGCCCAACCCAGGCTGTGGACTGCGATCCCGCAGACCACAGCCTCAACAACACCTGTCCCTATTTAATTTGTCTCGCCGAAGGGGTGCAGTCCATCTGCTTGTCGGTTGATTGTGGCCTAGCTACGCTTCGAGGAATAGGACAGTGCCCGATCCGTACGCGCTTGCTTTCCCTGTGGCTTTGCTTGTTGATCGCTCCGGCGGCGAAAGCCCAAGTGGGGATTTACAAACCGGCTGCAACCTAGGCGGAAAAACGAGATGGTAAGGGAGGGTGACGAAAACGATCTGCCCGCTTTGGTGCGCTACGTAAAGAACGGAGCCGGGGGAAAGTGGTGGTCGAATGCCAAAGACAAAAACCAAATCCATGCAGGATGGGACGGCTACCCCGATGAAATGATATTGTCGCGCGACCTCGCCGGACTTCGTGCCCATCATGGCAACAATCAAACGCAAGATTACAACGCCCTGCTTACACTTCTCCGGGCGCCGGAATATCTCTGGGTCACTATTCAAGCCGGGTTCTTGTGGTGGTGCACAGCTTCCAACGAAATAGGCGTTGATCCTGACGGCTCAAACGAGACACACGGTCATTTCTGGCTGACGTGCGATAGGCCGTGGTCCAACAAGTCATTAAACGGTAACTTGCTCGCGGTCGGTGATCTACCGGGAGCCGTAACCCAAATCGCCAGTTATAGGGCTACAGTCTGTGAACCGAGCGCGGCCACAGCCATCCGGCGCATTATCCTCGGCGAGAAAAACCCAGCCGTTCTAGCGACAGAGCTGGCCAAGGAGGCCTTTGCGGAAGCGGTCGGAGTATTGGTCAAAGACCTTCACCACAAGGATTTTGAAATACTTGTCGATTTGATTCTTCAACGAACGGGTTGGGCCCGCATAGCCAATCTTGGCGGTGTAACAGAAGGCATTGACGTGGAAGCAGAGAACGCCGCGACCGGCGAGATTGCTTTCGTACAAGTCAAAAGTCGCACATCACAGAGCACGCTAAACGAGTATATTGCAAAATTCCAAGAACGCCGAGAGCGTTATGCGCGGATGATATTTGCTGCTCATACTGTCGAAGGTTCCTCTTTAAGCACCTCTGCTGGCGATGTGCATGTTTGGGACGGAAAGCGAGTGGCCGACTTGGTTGTGACGCTTGGCCTTTCCGATTGGTTGGGGCGGCGAGTGTGACCGGCTCGTGCGAGGAGGTAAGGGCCGCAATCCCCCCGATTGCGACCTTCCCAACGTCCGCTAGCGGGCAGAGCCATCGTCCGTCCCGTCCGTTCCGCTGCCCCGCCGCCCTAATCCTCGTCCATCTTCAGCGCGGCGATGAACGCTTCCTGCGGGATCTCCACCTTGCCAAACTGGCGCATGCGCTTTTTGCCTTCTTTCTGCTTGTCCAGCAGCTTGCGCTTGCGGCTGGCGTCGCCGCCGTAGCACTTGGCGGTCACGTCTTTGCGCAGGGCGCGGACGGTCTCGCGGGCGATGATCTTGCCGCCCAGGGCCGCCTGGATCGGGATGACGAACAGGTGAGGGGGGATCAGCTCCTTCATCTTTTCCACCATGGACCGGCCGCGGCTTTCCGCGCGGGTGCGGTGGACCAGCATGGACAGGGCGTCGACCGGCTCGGCATTGACCAGGATCTGCATCTTGACCAGGTCGCCGATGCGATAGTCCTCCAGCTGATAGTCGAAGCTGGCGTAGCCTTTGGAGATGGATTTTAGCCGGTCGTAGAAGTCGAACACCACTTCATTGAGCGGCAGGTCGTAGACCACCATGGCCCGGCTGCCGACGTAGCTCAGCTCGCGCTGATTGCCCCGGCGGTCCTGGCACAGCTTGATCACCGCGCCGAGATAGTCGTCCGGCGTAAAGATGGTGGCCTTGATCCAGGGTTCGGCGATGGTGTCGATCTTGACCGGATCGGGCATGTCGGCCGGATTGTGCAGCTCGATCTCGTCGCCCGAGTTCAGCCTGATCTTGTAGATCACCGACGGCGCGGTCGCGATCAGGTCGAGGTTGAACTCGCGGGTCAGCCGTTCCTGCACGATCTCCAGGTGCAGCAAGCCCAGAAAGCCGCAGCGGAAGCCGAAGCCCAGGGCCGCGCTGGTCTCCATCTCATAGGTGAAGGAGGCGTCGTTCAGGCGCAGCTTGCCCACGGCGGCGCGCAGGTCCTCAAAGTCGGCGGCGTCTACCGGGAACAGGCCGCAGAACACCACCGGCTGCACGTCCTTAAAGCCCTTGAGCGGCTCTAAGGTCGGCTTGCGCTCGTCGGTGATGGTGGCGCCGACGGCGGCGTCGGCCACCTCCTTGATGGCGGCGGTGAAGAAGCCGATTTCGCCGGGGCCGAGGCTTTCCACGTCGCTGGCCTTGGGCTTGAACACGCCGAGTTTTTCCACCCGGTAGGTCGCGCCGGTCTGCATCATCTTGACCGTCTGGCCATGCTTGAGGCGGCCGTCGAACACCCGCACCAGCACCACGACGCCCAGGTAGGCGTCGTACCAGGCGTCCACCAGCAGGGCCTTGAGCGGGGCGGTCTCATCGCCCTTGGGCGGGGGCAGGCGGGTGACGATGGCCTCCAGCACGGCGTGAATGCCCAGGCCGGTTTTGGCCGAGGCCTCTACGGCGTCGGAGGCGTCTATGCCGATCACGTCCTCGATCTGGGCGCGCACCCGGTCCGGCTCGGCGGCGGGCAGATCGACCTTGTTCAGGACGGGCACGATCTCGTGGTTGTTGTCGATGGCCTGATAGACATTGGCCAGGGTCTGGGCCTCTACCCCCTGGCTGGCGTCCACCACCAGGATCGAGCCCTCGCAGGCGGCCAGGGAGCGGCTGACCTCATAGGCAAAGTCCACGTGGCCGGGGGTGTCCATCAGATTCAGGACATAGTCCAGCCCGTCGTCGGCCTTGTAGTCGAGGCGCACGGTCTGGGCCTTGATGGTGATGCCGCGCTCGCGCTCGATGTCCATGGAATCGAGCACCTGCTCCTTCATCTCGCGCGCGGTCAGGCCTCCGGTCTCCTGGATCAGCCGGTCTGACAGGGTCGATTTGCCGTGGTCGATGTGGGCCACGATGGAGAAATTACGGATTCGGTCGAGCGGTGTGGTCATGGAGCGTGGCTCTAGCACATCCGTCGCGCAGGGGGAGAGGCAGCACTCCTTCCCTGAGTAGCGAAGCGGAACGGGGAAGGGGGACCACGCGAAGCGTGGTGGAAGGGGCTTCTTACTGCGCCGAGCCCCTTCCACCACCTTTCAGGTGGTCCCCCTTCCCCGCTTCGCAGGGAAGGAGATTAGGGCCATGGCGGTGCGCCAGATCATGCCCGCCTCTTCGTCCGGGTCGGCCATCACGTTGCCGGCGGGAATGCGCAGAACGGTAACGCCTTGCTCGCTCAGCCACGCATCGCGGCGTTCATCTCTTTGCGGGATGTCGCCCGTGCCGTGAACATAGCCATCGACTTCAATGGCGAGCTTGGCGGCCGGACAGTAAAAATCCAGCACGTACGGGCCAAATGGATGTTGTCGACGAATGCGAGGACCGTCGGGGCCAAAGGCGCGAAGCTTGACCCAAAGGAGCACCTCGGGCGGCGTCATGGACTTGCGCAGCCTGCGGGCCAGGGAAATTGTGCGCCGCGATCTCATGAGACAAATTTAGCACCATCTCCTTCCCTGCGAAGCGGGGAAGGGGGACCGCGCGAAGCGTGGTGGAAGGGGCCTCTTAGCGCGGGGCCCCACCACCACCTTTCAGGCGGTCGTCCCCGTTTCGCTTCGCTAGATAGGGGAGGAGAAGCGCGACTCATCGCTGCTTTCCATCGGCTTGCGAACCATGGTGGAAGGCGCACATAGAAACGCGCTAGAAGCCCGCCCAGCCATTCACGACTAAGGAAACACCCATGACGATTTCCATGTACCAAGCATCCGCACCGGTTTTGCTGCAGGGGCTAAAGGGCCTGTTGGTCGTGCTCGACAAGGCCGAGGCCTATGCCAAGGATCGCAAGATTGACGAGAGCGTGCTGCTACAAGCGCGTATCTTCCCCGACATGTTCCCGTTTGTGCGCCAGTGTCAGATCGTCACGGACAACGCCAAGGGCGCCATGGCCCGGCTGTCGGGCCAGAACCCGCCGTCTTATGAGGACACCGAAACGAGCATCGAAGCGCTCAAGGCCCGCGTCAACAAGACCATCGCCTATGTGGAGAGCTTCAAGGCCGAACAGATCGACGGGTCGGAAGATCGCGATATCCTGCTGAAGTTTCCCAATGGCGAGATGAGCTTCAAGGGCCAAGCCTATCTGCTGCAACACGCCTTGCCGAACTTCTTTTTCCACGCCGCCACGGCCTACGACCTGATGCGCCAAGCCGGCGTCGAATTGACCAAGGGCAATTACATGGGCCGCAGCTAAAACTGCCGATGACGGCGCAGCCGCGCATCTTCATCGACGCCGACGCATGCCCGGTGAAGGAGGAGGTCTATAAGGTAGGCCGCCGCTACGGACTGAAGGTCTTTGTGGTGGCCAACGCCTTCCTGATGACCCCGAAAGAGCCCCTCATCGAGCGGGTGATCGTGGAGGCCGGGCCGGACATCGCCGATGACTGGATCGCCGACAACGCCGTGGCGGGCGACATCGTGATTACCGCCGACATCCCTCTGGCTCAGCGGTGTTTGGCTAAGGCCGCCATCGTGCTGGGACCTCGCGGCAAGGCGTTCACGGTGGATTCCATCGGTTCGGCCTTGGCCGGTCGGGCCATCGGCGAACATCTGAGGTCCATGGGGGAGGTCACATCAGGCCCGCCACCGTTTCAGGTTGCTGACCGGTCGCGATTTTTGTCGGCCCTGGACGAAGCGGTGCATCGTTCACGCCGAGCTCCGCGTTAGGCATCCGGTCGCTCACGGTTAATCGCCGATTAAGGGGCCGCGACCAAAACTCCCTCGCGGGGCTTTGGAAGTCCCTCGAGGAGACATCGTTATGGATCGCCGCGTCCTTTTGGCCTCAGGCCTCAGCCTCATCGCCAATCAGGCCCTCGCACAGGCTGCCCTTCCGCCTGTGGCGCCGCCGCCCGCCGGGCCCGAAGGCCCGCGTACGCCCGACCACGGTCCCGTCTACCCGGCCAGCCCCTATGCCGAGACCTATTCGCGCGAGGAGATCGTCAATTCCGTGTCGGACTTCTTTGGGGTTGGGGCCGAAGCCGCCGCCGCCCTGATTGAGAAGGTGTTCAAGGATAACGGCCGGCCCACCGGCTACATTGCCGGAGAGGAAGGCTCGGTCGCGATTACTGTGGGCCTGCGCTACGGCAAGGGGCTGCTTTATATGAAGAACCAGCCCAACACGACGGTCTTTTGGCAGGGTCCGTCGGTCGGCTGGGACCTGGGCGGCAACGCCTCTCGGGTCTTTACCCTGGCCTATGCCCTGCAGACTCCCGACCAGCTTTTCCAGCGCTTCCCGGGTGTTGAGGGAACGGCCTATGTGGTCGGCGGCCTGGGGGTGAACTATCAGCGGGCGGAATCCATCACCCTGGCCCCGATACGCGCCGGTTTGGGCCTGCGCCTGGGGGCCAATGTCGGCTATCTGGCCTATACGCGCCGACGTCACATCCTGCCGTTTTAGGCCATCATCTTCAGTGCTTTTCGGTCTTAGATGACAGCCAGTCCATCAGCGCCAGAAGCACGCCGGACACCATGAAGGCCAGGTGGATCACCACCATCCAGAAGATCTTGGTCTGATCGACGCCGTCTGCTTCGCCCAAGCGCATGAACGCGCGCAGCAGGGCGATGGCCGAGATCGCCACGATGGAGGCGATCAACTTCATCTTCAGCCCGGAGAAATCAACCGTTCCCATCCAATCGGGACGGTCATGGTGCTGGATATCCATCTTGGAGACGAAGTTTTCGTAGCCTGAGAAGGTGACGATCATCAGCAGGTTGGCGACCAGTGACAGATCGATCAGCGACAGGGCCATGAGGATGGCGTCTTCCGCCTTCATGCTGAGCACATGAGGCAGTTCGTGCGCCAACTCGGCAAAGAACACGACCAATACGGCGACGAGCGCCACGACCAGCCCGATATAAAACGGCGCCATCAGCCAGCGGGCGCTGAACAGGCACTGTTCGAGACCGCGTTCGAAGCGAGGTTTTGGCTTTAGATCCGACATGGTGTGTTCCTGACAGGGACCCAGTGTGGGGAGACGGCCTGGGCAAAATCAAGGCGTCAAATCGCGGCTGCTCCGTATCGCCGTTACAGATCAGCTGCGGAGTTTCGCGCCGAGCTTGTCCGCCGCCGCGACGATCTTGCCGGACAGGGTCTCGATATCCTTGTCGGTGAGAGTCTGGTCGACGGGCTGGATCAGCGCCTCTAGAGCCAGGGACCGAAAACCGTCCGGCACCCCGGCGCCCTGGTAGACATCGAACACCCGCACCGATGAGATCAGGGCCTTGTCTGCGCCCTGGACGGCGCGGGCCAGGTCGCCGGCCGCCAGCGTCTCGGGCGCCAGGAAGGCGAAGTCGCGGGTCAGGGGCATGAGCGCCGAAGCCTTGAGCGCGGGGCGGGTTTTGGTCGCCTTGCGCTTGGGCTCGGGAACGGCCTCCAGCCACAGTTCAAAGCCCAGCACAGGGCCTTCCACGTCCAGCGCCTGAAGCACCGCAGGGTGTAGGGCGCCGAACTCGGCGATTACCGCCTTGGGCCCCAGTTGCAGACGCGCGGACTGACCGGGATGCCACCAGGCGCCGGCCGCGCCCTGGGCGATCTGCAGGCTGGCCACAGGCGCGCCGAGTTCCTCCAACAGAGCCATCAACTCGCCTTTGATCGCATAAACGTCCTCGCC
>CAYVHP010000079.1:0-9630 GCA_964451265.1 uncultured Caulobacteraceae bacterium
TCCCAGGACGCGGGTGTTTAATCCGCCCGCCTTCAACGACTGGGCCCCGGTGATGCAACAGATCGCCGACGAATTGGCTGGAACGATACAACAGGCTGGTTAGGACACGGGCGACACCTCAGTCACCTTATAGGTCAATAGGCGACGGTTCTCGTCCGTGACAGCGACGTACTCGCCCACTGAGAAGCGATGCGCGCCCAGTCGATAGATCGGTTCATCGTCGGCGTCCGGCGCATCGCCGTAGTCAAACAGCCAGAGCCCCCCGCGACGAGCCAGCACGCCGACGGTCGCGTCCTCGTCGGGCGCGAAGCGGCGCACACTGCATTGGCTGCGCGCCTTGCCGTAGGCGTGCTCATCCAGGTGTCCGTCCGCTGTGAGCGGCGCGACCAAGGCATAGCCCCGGTGATCGTCGCCATCGGCGAACTCAGTGCCTGGATTGCGCGCCAGGCGCATGACGATACGGGAGAGGCCCATGCGGGCTCCTTTCGGGTCAACTCTAGTGGGACAAGAACAACGATGGAGCCTCGGCGCCGAGAAACACCCGCGTCGCGCCGCCGAAGATGAATTCCTGAAGCCGAGGATGGCCGTAGGCGCCGGCGACGAACAGGGACGCCCCCAGGTCCCGCGCAGCCTTCAGCAGGATGGGCGCGGCTTCGCCGTGGCCCGTGATCAAGCGGACGTCCGCCTTAACCTCGCGCATAGCCAGATAAGCTTGTAGATCAGCCGGATCGAATTCGCGCGACTGGGGGCTGTCCACCGCCACGATGGTGACCGCCGAGGCTTTCTGTAGCAGGGGCAGAGCCGTGCGAACGGCGCGGGTGGCTTCCTTGCCGCCATCCCACGCCAGGACCGCGTGTCCGGTCGGGTCAAGGCCGGGGCGGGCGATCACGACCGGGCGTTGCTCGGCGGCGATGATCTGTTGGAACGCCTGGCCCAAGGGGCCGCGGCTACGGGCCGACTGATTGTCGAAGACGACCACGTCCGACAGCCTGCCTTCCATGGCCAGGGCCGCCCATACTGGGGATTCCAGCGCCATGAATCTCTTGGATTTATAGGCCAGTGCGTCGAATAGGACGCGAGCGTCTTTTTCGCCCTCGACGGCGGCCTCCCTCAGGCTTTCCACGGCGGCGCCCTGCACCCCGCCCATGAAACCCTCCCCCATCCAGGGCATCAGGTCTGCCACATCGGCCGGTGCGAAGACGCCCAGAACCTCCGCCGCAAACGGCGCGGCGATCAGCGCGGCCGCCTCCAGCACGGCCTCGTCGGCTTCGCCTCCCGCCAGGGGCGCCATGATTCTCGACCAGTTCACTGTCGTTCCATCCATCTCACCCCCCTTTTTCGCCTCCAAACCCCCCTGTGACCTTGATCCAAGTCACAAACCCCAGGGTTCGGCGCCCGATCCTCCGATTCGCCTCTGGCCTTGGCAAGGGCCAGGACGGAAAGCCGCTTGTCCTCCGTCGCTGATTTCGGATTTGAATTGGCTCCTGGGCCCTGCGATCAGGTACAAACACGTCAACCTCTTGGTCTGGAAACGAACGGATGGCCAAAGGGCTGCATCCATCGCCGCAATCTCACGCTCCGCCGCGCGCCTGGCAGCGAATGCTGTCTGGCCGGCGGCTGGATCTGCTCGACCCGTCGCCGCTGGACATCGAGATTTCCGACATCGCCCACGGCCTGGCCCGGGTGGCGCGCTGGAACGGCCAGACCCTCGGCGAACATGCCTTTTCGGTCGCCCAGCACTGTCTGGTGGTGGAAGACATCGCCGCCGGGTTGCAACCGGGCTTGGACCCTCGCTGGCGCCTAGCGGCCCTGCTGCACGACGCCCCGGAATATGTGATCGGGGACATGATCTCGCCGTTCAAAGCGGCCCTTGGCCTGGACTACAAACTCTTTGAGGCCCGGCTAGAGCACGCCATCCACATTCGGTTTGGCATTCCGGCCCATCTGCCGGACGCGATCAAGGCCCTGATCAAGAAGGCCGACCGCGCCTCGGCCTTTTTCGAGGCGACCCAACTGGCCGGGTTCGCCCCCGAGGAAGCGGTGACCCTGTTCGGCCCGCCCACGCGCGGACCGGTGGTGGATGTGACGCCCTGGCCCACAGCCCTGGCCGAAGCGCGCTACCTGGAGCGTTGCCAGGCCTTAAGTGGGGCGATCTCGCCATGACGCCCTCGGTGGTTATCGGTCTGTCGGCCGTGATCATGGCCGTGCGCGACGGCGAAGGCGTGGTGCTGACCGCCCGCCCGCACGACCCGCGCACCAGCCGTCCATCGAGCCTTAGCGGCCTGCCCTTCGGCTCGTTCGATCCGCAAGGCCAGCGGACCTTCGAGCTCGCCTTGCGCGCCTTCGTCGCCGCCCAGACCCGGTTCCAGCTCGGCTATGTGGAGCAGCTCTACACCTTCGGCGACAAGGGCCGCGATGCGCCCCTGGCCGACGTGGGCGCGGGCGCCGCGCGCGTCATTTCTGTGGGCTATCTGGCCCTAACCCCCGAGCCTATAGACACCGCCGTGCCCGACACCGCCTGGGCGCCCTGGGTGCGCTTCTTTCCCTGGGAGGACTGGCGGCGGGGACGCCCCGGCCTGATCGACGAGTCCATCGTTCCGGCCCTAAAGACCTGGGCGAAGGGCGACGAAGCCAAGCTGTCACGTATCCGCCTGCTGTTCGCCCAGGACGGCGCACCCTGGAACGAGGAGCGGGTGCTGGAGCGCTATGAGCTGCTCTACGAAGCAGGCCTGGCGCCAGAGGCGGCGCGCGACCGAGACCGGGCCAAGGGCGGCCCGGCCCCTGAACCTGAGACATATAATCCGGCCTTCGGTGAACCGATGATCTCCGACCACCGGCGCATCCTGGCGACTGGGTTAGGGCGTCTGCGCGGCAAGCTGAAGTACCGCCCGGTGGCCTTCGAATTCATGCCCGCCGAATTCACCCTGTCGCGTTTGCAGCGAGCAGTGGAAGCCATAGCGGGGGTGGCCCTGCATAAGCAGAACTTCCGCAGGATGCTGGAACGCACCGATCTGGTGGCCGGGCTCGGCCGCTTCGACGTGGACACGGGCGGGCGGCCGGCGGAACTGTTTCGGTTCCGACGAGAGCTGCTCAACGCGCGACCGATTTCGGGGCTGGCGTTGCCGCTGTTGAGGGAGGGGTGAGATTGGCCCTTTGCGGCTTACCGCCCTAGTGACGCCCACCAGCGTCCAAACCCAGGATCGAGACCTTCGCCGTCGTGATCTCTGTTGGCCAGATCAGTTCGGTCAGACCCGTCGCCACCGCGACTTTCTGTTGCCCCGCCGTCCGATAGGTGATGACCCCGCCGCCCAAGGCGCCGCCGATTTTGCGCCCCCACAGCTTCTGACCCGTAGCGGAGTCGACGGCGTAGAAATTGCCGCCCATGTCGCCGAAGAACACGAGGCCTCCGGCCGTGGGCGTGACGCCGCTCTGAATCGGATAGTTGGTCCTGATCCGCCATTTCCACGCGCCAGTGTCGGCGTTGCTGGCGTAAACCCAACCGGCCCATTGGCCGAAGGGGTCCTGCTTGCCCCAGGTGTTAAAGGGATTGATTGACGCTTCCGCCGACCACGGCTTGCCATCCGCAGTCTGTTGGATCTGCGCGGGCGTTTGCAGCCTTACCGTCGTGCACCATTCGACTTCGCCAACCATGATGAGATTGGTGTCCGGGTCATAGGCTGGACCATTCCATTCCGCGCCGCCGACCGAGCCCGGGCAGAAGTGCACGGCGGCATTGTTGGCGAAGGTCTGGTCGGCATTCTCAACGCGAGTCACCGGATTGCGATAAAGCAAGGCGCCGGAGCTCAAGTCGAACCCGTAAAGATGCCCGTCCTTAGGCGCGACGGACAAAATCTGCTTGCCGCCCGTCGTCTTGATGATCGCAGGAGCGCTGGAAACGTCCCAGTCATGCCAATCGACGGGGACCACCTTCAGATGGTTCCGATAGGCGCCGGTCTTTGCGTCCAGCACCACGACTGATCCCGAGTAGAGGTTGGAGCCTTGGCGCGGTCCGGTTGCGAAATCGGGCGCGGGATTGCCGCCTGGGACGTATAGCAGGCCAGTGGCGGGGTCGAGGGTATAGGACGTCCAAGTCGCCCCGCCGGTGATGGGTGACCCTGACTCGTTTTGCCATGTCGCGGCGTTAAGCGGCGAGGCAGACTGCGGGCCGCGCGTGACATCGCCCCGCGTCTTGGGCACCAGATAGAACTCCCAGACGATTTTGCCGCTCGCCGCGTCAAGGGCGTACATCCGCCCCTTTACGCCTTTGATGTCTCCGCCGGCGTTGCCGACGAACACAAGTCCATCCCAGGCAATCGGAGCCGCAGGAACGGATTCGCCCTTCGTGGGATCGGCTATGGCGGTCGCCCATAGGCGGGCGCCGGTCTTGAAATCATAGGCCAGCACCCGGCCGTCCTGTGTCCCCCGGTATAGCCGCCCGTCCATGTAGGCCACGCCGCGGTTGACGCCCTGCGGCGTTGCCGGCGTGTAGGCCTCGTGCGTACGCCAGTTGAGATGACAATTGTTCGGATCGATCGAATAGGTGTCGTATTCGCTCGCCGCGATCAGGGCGCCGTCCAACTCGATCAAGCCTGACGTAAATCCGGTGTACTGGCCCGTATCGTAGGTGCAAAGGACCTTCAGGGCGCCGACATTGGTCCTGTTTATGTCCGGCAGTGGCGAGAACCGGTTTGAGGTCAGCGTCCTGTTGTAGCTGGGCCAATTGTCCTCTCCGGCGCCCGGCGTCTGATCAACGATTGGGGGCGGCGCGGGGGCCGCAGCCGGCGAAGTCTGCACGGACCTCGTCCCCGCATTTGGATTTGGGTTCGCCAGTTCCGTCGTAAGGGTTCCGTCAGGCGCGGACAGGTAGCGGACGTAGTTTATAGCCATCGCCAGTATCGGGACGGTGTTGTCCCAGTTGAAGTACACAACCCCGGCCCCGACCAGCACCACTGCGACGAGCGCGCCAGATACGGCGGTTGATCTGCTCATTGTGTGGTCCCTGCGCGGAAATTGTCGTGGCGATGACGGTTCAACTCAAGTGGCCAAGCTTGTTCGAACGCCAACTCTTGCCTCGCGACGGGCGAGCAAGGAGGGAGATTCAAGCCTGCTGAGGTTGAACCCCCTTGGTCCATCGCGGTTCCGTCGCAATCGCGGCGGTATCCGAGTTGCGCGCAAGGCGGTGACGGGCCCCTTGCTTTGGGAGGGCCCGTCACAAAGCTTCGCTCATGTTCGCGCCGTCCTCGTGACGCCAAACAACCGTCTAGAACTTCCGCACGAAGCTGACCGACCAAACGTCAGCGCCCGTGGGAATCCTGGAACTGCCCAGGTAATCGCGTCGGGTGTAATCGGCGCGCAGGCCATCGGCCCCGGTCAGCCAATATTGAGCCCCGGCCCCGAAGTTCACGCTGTTGGTCACGCCGTCAGAACTCAAGCCATTGCGCGATTGATGAAAGCTGGACGCGCCGTACCCGACCCTTGCGAGGAACTCCAGGTTGGGCATGGGCGAGACCGGAAGATAGCCGACGAGATAACCCGCGCCGACGATGGGCTCGGTGGTGTAGGTCGCGCCGGGCGCGGTTGCACGCCGGTACTCGCTGATCCCGCCGCCGATCTCACCTTCCACGCCCCAGTTAAAGCCCCACATCTGGCCCATACGGGCGCCGATGCGGCCGGTGACTTCATCGATGCCGCCGTCATATTTCGGGGTCAGATAGCTGTCGCCGAGGCTGCCGTAAAAACTTGGGTTCATCGTGGACTGAGCCATGGCCGGAACGGCAAACGACAAAGCGGCCAGGGAAATGGTTCCGATAATAAGCGGTTTCATGTGAGCAACTCCAAACGTCAAACTTGACGCCGGAACAACGCCACCTAGTTGCCGATGGTTTTCCGCAATCGGTTGTTTTTTGTAAGCGCATCAAAGCTGATGCATTTCGATCACGGATTAAGGCAAGACCCGTTCTAAATTTGGCCAGATCAACTGGATTTGGACGAAATCATGTCCGGATTTGGCCGTTGCTATTGACGGCGTTAGCCTTCGGACGAATGCGCCAAGGTCGCCTGGGCCGCCGCCAGCCGCGCTATCGGCGTGCGGTAGGGCGAGCAGGACACATAGTCCAGGCCCACCGCCTCGCAGAAGGCGATGGAGGCCGGATCGCCGCCGTGTTCGCCGCAGATGCCCATCTTCATGCCTGGACGTTGCGCCCGCCCGCGCTCAACGGCGATGCGGATCAGGTCGCCCACCCCTTCCTGATCGAGCGAGACGAAGGGGTCCTTCTCAAAGATGCCCTTGTCGATATAGGCGCTGAGGAACCGGCCGGAATCGTCTCGGCTGATGCCGAAGGTGGTCTGGGTCAGGTCGTTGGTGCCGAAGGAGAAGAACTCAGCGCTCTTGGCCAGGTCGCCCGCGCGGATGGCGGCGCGCGGCAGCTCGATCATGGTGCCGACCTGATAGTCCAGGGTAACGCCCGCCTGCGCCATGACCGCCTGGGCGATGCGGTCGGTTAGGGCGCGCAGATAGTCCATCTCCTCGCCCTTGCTGACCAGGGGATGCATGATCTCCAGCTTGGGCGCCTCAGCGGTCTTGGCCACCTCGATGGCCGCCTCGAGGATGGCCTGGACCTGCATCTCGTAGATTTCGGGATAGGACACGCCCAGGCGGCAGCCGCGATGGCCCAGCATGGGGTTGGTCTCATGCAACTCACGCGCCCGGCGCAGCAGCTTGGCCGCATCCAGCCCGGTGGCGGCGGCCACGGCCTTCACGTCGTCCTCGTTGTGCGGCAGGAACTCGTGCAGGGGCGGGTCGAGCAGACGGATGGTGACCGGCAGGCCGGTCATGATGGTGAACAGCTGGACGAAGTCGTCGCGCTGCATGGGCAGGATCTTGGCCAGGGCCGCGCGGCGGCCCGTCTCATCATCGGCCAGGATCATCTCGCGCACGGCGGCGATGCGGGCCTCGTCGAAGAACATGTGCTCCGTGCGGCAAAGGCCGATGCCTTCGGCGCCGAACTGGCGGGCGGTCTTGGCGTCCAGCGGCGTCTCGGCGTTGGCCCGCACCTTCAAACGACGGATCTTGTCGGCCCAGACCATCAGGGTGGCGAAGTCGCCGGTCAGCTCCGGCTCGATCATGCCCACGGCGCCGGCGAGGATCTCGCCCTTGGAGCCGTCGATGGTGATGATCTCGCCGGCCTTGACCGTGCGCCCGCGCGCATAGAACAAGCCCGCCTTCGGGTCGATCGACACGTCTCCGGCGCCGGAGACGCAGGGCCGCCCCATGCCGCGCGCCACCACGGCCGCATGGCTGGTCATCCCGCCTCGGGCCGTGACGATGCCGCGTGCGGCGTGCATGCCGTGGATATCTTCCGGGCTGGTCTCCTCGCGCACCAGGATCACCGCCTCGCCGGCCTGACCCAGCTTCTCGGCCTCGTCGGCGTCGAACACCACCTTGCCGGTGGCCGCGCCGGGCGAGGCTGGAAGGCCGACTGTTATCAGGTCGCGCGGGGCCTTGGGGTCCAGTGTGGGATGCAGCAGTTGATCCAGCGATGAGGGATCGATACGGGCGATGGCTTCCTTCTGGGTGATCAGGCCCTCGGCGGCCATGTCCACGGCCACCTTCAGCGCGGCCTTGGCCGTGCGCTTGCCGCTGCGGGTCTGCAGCATGTAGAGCACGCCGCGCTCCACAGTGAACTCAATGTCCTGCATGTCGCGGTAATGCCGCTCCAGCCGTTCGACCACCGCCTTAAACTGGGCGAACACCTGCGGCATCGCCTCTTCCATCGAAGGCTGACGGTCGCCCATTTCCTCGCGGGCGGCGCGGGTCAGGCTTTGCGGCGTGCGGATTCCCGCCACCACGTCCTCGCCCTGGGCGTTGATCAGGAACTCGCCGTACAGGCGGTTGTCACCGGTGGAGGGATTGCGGGTGAAGGCCACGCCGGTGGCCGAGGTGTCGCCCATGTTGCCGAACACCATGGAATGCACATTCACCGCCGTGCCCCAGCTTTCGGGGATGTCGTGCATGCGGCGATAGAACTTGGCCCGGTCGTTCATCCAGCTGGCGAACACCGCGCCGATGGCGCCCCACAGCTGGTCGTGGACGTCCTGCGGGAAGGGTCGGCCCAGCTCGCGCTGCACGGCCTTTTTGTATTCGGCCACGATCTCGCGCCAGTCTTGGGCGGTCAGGTCGGTGTCCACATAGGCGCTGAGGCGATCCTTGGCGTCGTCCAAGATCTCCTCGAACATGTGGTGATCCAGGTTCAGCACCACATTGGAGTACATCTGGATGAAGCGGCGGTAGCTATCGAAGGCGAACCGCTCATCGCCCGACAACTGGGCGAGGCCCGCCACGGTCTCGTCGTTCAGACCCAGGTTCAGCACCGTGTCCATCATGCCCGGCATGGACGCCCGCGCGCCCGAGCGCACCGACACCAGCAGGGGATTGGCCGGGTCGCCGAAGGTCTTGCCGGTGATGGATTCGACCTTGGCCAGGGCCTGGGCCAACTGGCCCTTCAGCTCGGCCGGGTAGGCGCCGCCGTTCTGGTAATAGTGTGTGCAGTTCTCGGTGGTGATGGTGAAGCCCGGCGGCACCGGCAGGCCCAGGGCGCACATCTCCGCCAGGTTGGCGCCCTTGCCGCCCAAAAGGTTTTTCATGGACGCGTCGCCATCGGCCGCGCCGCCGCCAAAGGCGTAAACCCACTGCGTTGCCGTCTTGGTATCCGCCAGCATCTATCGCCCTTGGCTTGACGCGGAGGTTACCCCGCGATCAACGAAAAGTCCGCCACCAGACCCATGGCGTCCCGCACTTGAGCGAGCAGCCGGAGCCTGTTTTGCCGCACCGCAGCATCTTCGGCGTTCACTAGCACTTTGTCGAAGAAGGCGTCCACCGGCGCGCGAAGCTGCGACAGAGTGCCAAGAGCCTCGGCAAACTGCTCGTTCTGTAACTCGTCCCGAAGGTCAGGCAAGGCGACCCGAATGGCAATCAGAAGAACCTCTTCCTCAAGCGGCGCGCCCGGCAGGCTCCTGGCCTCGCCGGTCGGCAGCGGGCCTTTCTTTTCCTCGGCTCGCAGGATGTTAGCCGCCCGGCGATAGCCGGCCAGCAGATTGGCGCCGTCGTCGGTTTTGAGGAAGGCGTCGATCGCTTCGATGCGGTCCACGATGCGGACAAGATCATCATCGCCGAGCGCGAACACGGCGTCGACCAGGTCGTGGCGCTTGCCGTGGTCGCGCAGGAGGACTTTCAGGCGGTCGGCGAAGAAGGCGAGCAAGGCCCCATCGGCCCATTGGGCAAGGTTCACGCGCACGCCGTTGTCCAGGATGAGCCGGATCACACCCAGCGCCGCGCGGCGAAGCGCATAGGGGTCCTTCGAGCCCGTCGGCTTTTCATCCACGGCGAAAAACCCGACCAGCGTATCCAGCTTGTCCGCTAAGGCCACGGCCACGCTCACCGGCGCCGTCGGCACGGAATCGCTCGGGCCAACCGGTTTGTAGTGATCGCGGATGGCGTCGGCGATCTGGCCCGCTTGGTCAGAGGTCAGCGGCGGTTGTACGCCCCCTCCACCACTTCGTGGTCCCCCTCCCCCGCTAGCGGGGGAGGACGTGGGGCCGCCGTTTTCGCGTGCTCCCCCGCTCGCGGGGGAG
>CAYVHP010000080.1:0-8788 GCA_964451265.1 uncultured Caulobacteraceae bacterium
CGATCACGGGCGCCGGATCCGCGGCCGGCATCTTCAACCAGACCCTCGGGTCCATCGGCACTATCGTTAACACCGGGACGATCAGCTCTGCCTCGAGCTCAGGCATTCACAACAGCGGCATGATCAGCCAACTGGTCAACAGCGGCTCGATCAGCGGCGTGGACAATGCCGGCAGCCTGACCAACCTGGTCAACAGCATCGGCGGCGTAATTTCGGGCAGGTTCGCCGTCTTTGCGAGCGCTGGCTCGATCACGACGATCAGCAACGCCGGCTCGATCTCCGGCTACATCGTCGGAGTCGGCAACTTCGCGCAAATGGGCTCGATCTATAATTCAGGCGTTATGTCCGCCAGCCACGGCCGCGGCGTCGGAAACAGCATCGGCACGATCGGCACGATCACCAACGCGGCCGGCGGGACGATCACCGGCTCCACCAGCGGGATCGGCAACAGCGGCGCCGGCCTGATCAGCCTGATCAGCAACAACGGCTATATCGCCAGCGCCAAGAGCGGCATCGGCAACAGCGCCAATATCGCCTCGATCAGCAACTCCGGGACGATCACCGGTTCGGTCAGCGGGATCGGCAACACAGGCTCAATCGGACAGATCAGCAACAGCGGCCTGATATCGAGCGCCGGCGCCGCGATCGGCAACTCGGGCACGATCGGCTCGATCATCAACTCAGGGACCATCAGCGGCGCCCAGGCCATCACCAACGGCTCGCTGGTCGCGCTCGGCCCAATCAGCAACACCGGCGTAATCATAGGCGGCATTTCTAGTCAGTTCGGGGTGCTGTCGATCACCGGCGGCGCGGGCGCGACGGTCGGCACGCTAACGGGCGCATCGGGCGGGGTCGGCCTCATTTCCAGCGCCAACAACGTGGTGCTGGCCGGCAATCTGGTGCTCAACGACAATGTCAGCGTCACCGGACACAGCCTGGTCAACGCCGGCGGCGTGCTGACCCTCAACAGCATCATCAGCGTGACCGGCGCCTTCAGCCAGACGTCGTCGGGTTCGCTGAACCTGGCCACAGGCGTGCGGCTGTCGGTGAGCGGCGCGGCCAGCATCACCGGCGGCACGGTGTCGGACGGGCTGGCTTCCGCGGCCAATTACCTGGTCGGCGGCTCCGGCGTGACCCTGGTGCAGGGCGGGGCGGGTTCCAGCTACATCGGCGCCACGGTGATCTCGTCCCTGACCGGCTTCTCACAAACCGCCTCGATCAGCGGCAACGTCCTGCTGGCCGTCCCCAACAGCGACTATATCGGCGCCAGTCTTTCCAGCCTCAATAACAGCGGCACGATCAGCGGCGTGTTGGCCCCGGTCTATGTCGCGGCCACGGGCAACCTTGGATCGCTGAGCAACAGCGGCGTGCTCAGCGGTACGGGGGCCGGCGTCTGGGTCAATGGAACCTTGGGCGCGCTCAGCAACTCGGGCGCGATCACCAGTTCCGCGATCGGGGTGTTCGTCAATTCTCTGGCGGCGCTCGGAACCCTGAACAACAGCGGCACGATTTCCGGTTCGCTCTACGCCCTGTACAATTCCGGATCTCTCGGCTCGGTCGGCAATTCCGGCCTGATCATGGGCGACCTGTTCAACGCCGTGGCCCGGGATATGTCGATCACCGGCGGTTCGGGCTCGATCTACGGCACCTTGACCGGGTTCTCGTCCGGCAGCATCGGCACGCTGACCAGCACCGGCGGCGATGTGTATCTGTCCAGCAATGTCATGCTGAACGACATGATCAGCCTGGGTTCGCACACGCTGTACAACTCCGGAAACCTGCAGTTCAACAACCAGCTCAACCTGACCGGAAACTTCTTCCAGACCGGCGGATCGCTGATCTCGGGCGTGACGACCTCGATCAACTACGGCCAACTGCTCGTGTCCGGAAATGCCACGCTCACCGGCGGCCTCGTCTCGCTGAAATCCCTGGGCGGGGGCCTGAGCGCGGGCCAGTACACCATCGTCCAGGCGAATGGCGCGCTCAGCGTTTCGGGCGTCACCGCATTCGTGCCGGGCTGGAACAGCTCGCTGTCCACCACCATCGTCAGCGGCAAGAACGACCTGGTTCTGGCCCTCTCGGTGACTCCGACTCCTACGCCTACCCCGACTCCCACGCCTACTCCGACACCCACACCCACACCGACGCCTACCCCGACGCCTACGCCTACACCGACGCCCACACCGACGCCTACTCCGACGCCCACACCGACGCCCACACCGACGCCGACTCCTACGCCGACGCCGACACCTACGCCGACGCCGACACCCACTCCGACGCCGGCCTTCAACTTCGCCGCGCTGGGCCAGCAGCTCGGCGGGCAGGCTCAGGCCACGGGCGCCGCGCTTCAGTTGATCCTCACCGGCACGACCCCGGCCGAGCTCGCCTTCCAAGCCCAGATCGGGCCGTTGTTGAACGGCCTGTCGCAGGCCGACAAGGAAAAGGCCCTGGCGCAGCTGTCGCCAGGCGACCTCGTCGTTCAGCTAAGCTCCGGCGCGGTCACGCCGACTCTGGATGCGGTGCTAGGCCACCTGCAGAGCTTCGCCCTGAGGGGCGATGTGCAAGTCGCCTCTCTGTCCGACGACGTCTATGGCGGCCTCTACGGTCCCGAAGGACGCGGCATGTGGGGCAAGTTGGTTGGCGGCGGCGCCCAGCGCACCGACCGGCCTTCCGAGGCCTATGGCGCGGGCTTCTATGGTCTAGTGTTCGGCGCGGACCTCTATCGCTCCAACACTGCCATGGCCGGCTTCGCCGCCAGCTGGGTGAACGCCACGGTCAATGGCAAGCAGTCGACGGCCGGCAGCGGCGGCCGGCTGAACAGCTATCAGATCACCGGCTATGGTTCGCTGCGGCCAAAGGGCGGACCGCTGACCATCGACGCCCAGTTGGGGTACGCCTTCAACCGCTACGACCAGTGGCGTCAGGTCGACTTCCTGGGCGCCCGCGCCCATGCCGGTTTCAATGGCCAGCAGTATTTGGCCAACGTCACGGTCGGCTACGCCTTCGCCAAGCCTACCTACAACGTCACGCCGTACGCATCCTTGCGTGAAGTGCGCGTCGTCACCGACGGCTATAGCGAGACCAGCGGCGGCCTAGCCAACCTGCGGGTCAATTCCGTGACCACCGACAGCCTGACGCAGGAGGTGGGCGTCAAGATCGACGGCGGCTTCGCCACCCAGTGGGGCCAGGTTATGCCCTCAGGGAAGCTGGGCTGGACGCACGACTACACCCATGGTCCTATTGCTATCACAGGCCAATTGGCGGGCGTCACCTTCGCCGGCGCCGCAACCCGGCCCAGCGCCGACGGCGCGGCGCTCGGCGCGGGCCTGAACCTACAGGTCAGCAAGACGTTCTCGGTGGGCGTGGAGTACCAGGGCGATCTGCGCTCCGGGTTCCAGAGCCATACCGGCGCGCTCAAGGCCAACTGGAAGTTCTAACGCGAAGTCAGTTTAAGCTGACTTGGTGGAATTCACCGGCGGGGCGACCCTTTATCCGGGGCTGAACGTGATATCGGCCATGCCCGGATCGTCCTGATGGATGGCCAGTAGGTTGAGGCCCTGGCGGCCAAAACGATAGCCATGCTTGGTCAGGAAGTCTTCGATGGAGCCCGGCTTCGATTTGATCACCTCGGCCAGGATAATGGGCTTCTTCGCGGAGAGGGTATTGATGGCTCCAGCGAAGGCCTCCAGCTCCATACCCTCTACGTCGAGCTTGAGAAAATCCAAGCGGTCTAAATTCAGGGAATCTATGGTGATCAGGTTCGTCGCCGTCTTGGGCCCGCTCTGATAATCTATGTCCTGGCCGATATGTTCCCTGCCGGCTCGATCTCTGATCTCGAATGAGCCGAAGCTGCCGGGAATGAGATAGTTGGGGCTGGCGATCTCGATGCGGCCCACCTCGCCGCCGACCGCAGCATGCAGCACCTTGGCGTTCATACAGTTGTTGAGCGCCACATTGCCCGCCAACGCGTAATAAAGCCGCTCCTGGGCTTCGATGCCGACCACGGCGCCCCAGCCTGTCATGCGCCGGGCCCATTCCACTGTGTGCACCCCGATGTTGGCGCCGCAGTCCAAAGCCATGACCCCGTCGCCGAAGTGGCGGCGGCGCAGTTCCAGCAGCTGCAGGACCAGATTCACCTCGCCCGGATCGAACAGGGATTGGTTGAAGAGCTGATAGCCGACGCCGAAGCCGACGCCATCGCTCACGATTGCGTAGTCTAGGCGTGGAACGATCATCGTCCCGTGACCCGTTGCGAGCAGGACGAAGGGGGCAGGGCGGACAATGGGGTCCATGAACAGGCTTTCGCGATGTTAAGGTCAGCGGACGTTCGCTAAGGCTGAGACGCTAACATGGGTCTCCACTGAAACGAGTCATCTTCGCCCGAATATGAAGTGGGGGGAGTGGACCCGCCAAGCCTCTTAAAGCTAGAGAGCCCGCCTCATGAAAGGGCGGGCCGGGATCAGGGAGGTCGTAAAATGCTCAGGCGGCGGGATGTTCTTGTTGGCGCGGCTGGGATAGCCGGAGGCGCCGCGGTGATCGGGCGAACCAATTCGGCCACTGCCGCCGCCCCGATGCCAAGGACGCCGGTGAATTTCAACGTGCCCAAGGGCGCTTGCAATTGCCACACGCATATCTTTGATCCTGAGCACTATCCTTATGCCGCCTCGCGGCCATACTCGCCCGCGCCGGCCACCATCGCAGACGTCAGGGCGCTCAACCGGGCGCTGCACATCGACCGAGTGGTCATCTCCCAGCCTACGGTCTACGGCGACGATCATGCCTGCACGCTGAACGCCATCAAGACAATCGGGGCCAGCGCGCGCGGCGTCGCCGCCTACGCGCCCAACACGTCCAGCGCGCGCCTGGATGAACTTCATCGCGGCGGAATGCGCGGCCTCGTCGTTCACAACATCGGCGAATACAAGGACGCCGCCGCCCAAATCGGCGCACGCCCGTGGAACGTCGAGGTCTATGTCGGGATGGCCAACATGGCCGCGTTCAAGGACATGGCGATGGCGAGCAATGTGACCGCCAAGCTCACCTTATTCGGCGGGGTGCAGCGGGCTGCCGACATTCACACCCCCGCTTTCGCGATGCTGCAGGATCTGCTGCGCAGCGGAAAGGTCTATGTAGAGCTCTCAACGCCCAGCCATATATCAACCCAGGAGCCGGACTATGCGGACACCGACGCCGTGGGTAAGGCCCTGATCGCGGCGAATCCTGAGCGTATCACTTGGGGGAGCGACTGGCCGCACGCCAAAACCCTGAGGGGAAAGCCCACGCCGGGTATAGCGCCGCTGGAAAATATCGACGACGCGATCAGTCTCAACATGCTGCCTCGGTGGACCACCGGACCCGATCAAGTGAAGCTGATCCTGGTCGATAACGCCGCGCGCCTATACGGTTTCTGAAACCTCGAATTCAAAGTGCAGCCCTGGGCAGGCCGGCGGCGTCAAACAGGGTCGCCGCGACCCGTCAGCGTGCGCTTTCGAACACAAAGGCGCTGGGCTCGGGCGCGTCCATGAGGCGCTTGCCCGTGGGCGACAACATGCCGGTAAGGCGGTCCACTGCCAGGATTTCGATGGAGCCGGAGTACTGGTTGCCCACGAACAGATAATCGCCGGACGGAGCCAGGGCGAATGAGCGCGGCGAGTCTCCCCCTGAGGACACATGTTGAACCGGCTTGAGCGTGTGGGAGCCGGGATCAACCGCAAACACATTGATCACGCCGTCCATGTGAGCCGACTTCATGGTCGCGTCGACTGGGCGCGAGGAGGTGTAGAGGTAGCGCCCCGCGCGATCCAAGCGGATCTCCGTAGCGCTCATGGCCTGGCCGGTTGGGTAGCTGGTCTCAATCGGCGCGGACTGAAGCACTTTCAAGGCGCCCGAGGCCGGGTCAAAGGTCGCCGTCGTGACCTGCATCGAACTGTCAACGATGTAGACAAACCTGCCCGAAGGATCGAACACCAGATGGCGCGGACGCCATCTTTTGCCTGCCGGTCCGGGGGCGCTGAGGGACCTGCCGGCCGGCTGCAAGGCGCCAGTGTCGGCGTTCAGGCGATAGGCGGTCACGGTCGCCAGTCCTATGTTGCAGGTCAGGACAAAGCGTCCGTCTGGAGAGATTTCCACCCCCTCTAAGTGAGAGTCCGTCAAGATTGGCCCCGGCCCACCGGCGGCCGGTTTGCCGTCCGCCTTTTCGGTTACAACCGAAACAGCCTCGCTCAGCCGGCCATCGGGCAGAATGCGGTAGGTGGCCAGGTCGCCGGCGCCGAAGTTCGCAACCGCCAGGATTCTGCCGGCCGCGCCCACGGCCAGTTGTTCGGGTCCGGTTCCCATGGACGAGACCCGGTTCAGCGCTGTGAGCCGGCCGGTCCTTTCGTCTCGCGCATAGGCGGTGACGCTGTTGCCGCTATCCGGCGCGTCTTTGGCCGGGTGCTCATTTACAGCGTAGAGGAAGCGGTGTGTGGGTTCGTCGGCCAACCAAGAGGGGTTGGCGGCGGGCTCTATCAAACCCAGGGGCGCGATTGCGCCGGTTGTCGGTGTGAAGCGATAGGCATAGACGCCCTTGCCCGACACGAGCGTATAGCCGCCCACATACACGATGTAGCTTTCGCCCTGCACCGCCGCCGATCCACCAGCCGGGATCAGGACCGAGCCCGCAAGCGCGATGGCGGCAAGACCAGCCTTCAAACAGTTCACGGCTCGGCCTCGAACACGAAGGTGGCGGGTTCGGGCGAGTCTTTCAGAAGCTTACCGGTCGGCGACAACAGGCCGGTCTTTGTGTCCACCGCGAATATTATGATGGATCCGGAGTAGGCGTTGCCCACGAACAGATAGGCTCCAGACGGATCAAACGCGAATGAGCGCGGAGAGTCTCCGTGGGTGGGGATGTGTTGAATCGGCGTTAGCCGGTGCGTGGCTGGATCGACTGCAAACACATTGATGATTCCGTCCAGTCCGACAGACTTGAAGGTCGAATCCACAGGGCGAGAGGATGTGTAGACAAATCGGCCGGACCGATCGACGCCAATTTCTGAACCGCTGACCGACTGGTTGGGCGGACTGCCGGTTATGACCGGGATGGTTTGAATTTCCGTCAGCGTTCCGCGCGTCGCGTCATAGGCGGCGGTCGTCAAATGCATGGAAATGTCCATGATGTAGACGAACTTTCCCGTGGGATCGAACGCGAGGTGGCGAGGCCGCCATCGATGCCCGGCTAGACTGGCAGGACGAAAGGGCTCGCCGTTTCTCGCCAGTGCGCCGGTGGCGGCGTTCAGGCGATAGAGGCTGATTTGGCCAAGTCCAATATTGCAGGACAGGACGTAGCGGTTGTCCGGGGAGATCGTGGCGCAATGGATATGGGAATCTGTCGGACTTAGGCCGTTTTCGTCTTGAGGCACGCTCGGGCCCGCCGCTTTGCCCGTCTCCTCGATAAGCCCCGTAGCGCTACCTACTGATCCGTCTGAATTGATCGCGAATGTGGCGATATTCGCGCTGCCAAAATTGGCCACCACCAAGGTTTTGCCGGTTCTATCGACATTCAGGTGCGCCGGTCCCACGCCCTGTGACGGAACGGCGTTGAGCAAGGTGAGCTTGCCGGTTCTCTCATTCCTCGCATAGGCAGTGACGCTGTTTCCAGTGTCGGGGGCGCCCTTGGCTGGGTGTTCATTGGCCGCATAGAGAAAGCGGTGGGTCGGATCGTCGGCCAGCCATGATGGATTGACAGCGTCCTGGACCAATCCCAGAGGCGCGACATCTCCTGTGGCGGGCGTGAACCGATAGGCGTAGACACCCTTGCCGGCGACCCGGGTATATCCGCCTACGTATAGGATGTAGTGCGTAGCGAGTGGGTCAGCAGCCGAGCCCGCCGCTGGTGTCAGGATCGCGGCTGTCAGAGCGATACGACCGAACACGCGCGCCCATCGATCTTTGAGTGGCTTTCGGCCCTCTCTCATAGTCGCGTCCTCCCTGCGGCCCGCTCGACTTTTGCGAGAGGTCTTAAGGGAAAGAGACTTGGCCTCCGCCGCTCCCCCATGCCTTTGTCGTATTTTGCAGCCGGCTAGCGCGCGGGACCCCGTTGAAGGCGCAATGACAAACGCCGGTTGAAAATATTTGAGCGGCAGATTGTGGCTGCACCCGAGGCCACGCCTCTCTCCCTTGAGGCTTCTCGTAAAATCGAGGGCGCGGGGGGGATGGTTATGTACTGCGGCGGGCTGCGCGCTGAATGCCCCAAACGGCTGCGGCCGCCCTTGGCCCGTCGCAGCAGCAGTCCGTCTGAACAGTTTCGGCAATGCCCCCTGACAATTGGGAGCCGGCCGCTCGTCGCCCGATCAACTCTGAAGGCATGGGCATAGGCTTTGGCAGACGATGACCAAGCAACAGCAACTCATTCAACAAAATCCAAGGGAGGAAAACAGCATGACCCGTAAGCTCCAAATGATCGCTGGAACGGCGATGGCTATGCTCGCGCTCGCGCCAGCCGGAGCGGCGCTGGCGGCGGACAACGCCATCGGCGACGTGATCGTTACCGCCACTAAAACCGGCGCGACAAACCTGCAGAAGACGCCCATCGTGGTGAACGTCTTGTCCGGCGATCTGCTGCTGAAGCAGAAGGACACCAACATCAAGGATCTGCCTCAGCTGGTGCCCAGCCTGAAGGTCACGATCAACTCGATCAACCCGCAGATCATGATCCGCGGCGTCGGCGGCTTCGCCGGCCAGGAGTCCGAAGTGTCCATCTATATGGACAACGTCTATATCGCCCGCCTGTCCACCGTCCTGCAAAGCA
>CAYVHP010000081.1:0-38117 GCA_964451265.1 uncultured Caulobacteraceae bacterium
GGTATGACGTGCTCATCACTGCAAACCAGCCGGTCGGTAACTATTGGTTCAACGTTACCTACTCGTCTGCGCCTTGCGGTCTCTCCAACAATCCTCGACCAGCCGCCATCTTCTCGTACACTGGGGCGACGGCGACAAACCCGACAACAACACGCATAGGACGCACGCCCATTCCCCCCGACTTAAACCCTGCGCTGTGTCCCAGACACCCGTTTATCGGGGATCATAGGCGCGCCTTGGGCTTATTGTTGGTTATCGCGGCGGCTTTGTCAGCCCCAATCGCGGCGTGCACAAGGCATTTATCGCAACGAGCGGTCTGCTTCTGTCAGCGCTGGGCGCTCGGCGCCCCGGCGCCGGCTACGCGCCAAACGGTATTGCCCACGTCATCGGCGATCAACAGGGCGCCCGAAGCATCTACCGCCAAGCCGACCGGCCTGCCCCGCGCCTGATCATTGTCGTTCAGAAACCCGGTGACCACATCCTGCGCCATGCCGCTGGGCCGCCCGCCGGTGAACGGCACATAGACCACTTTGTAGCCGTTGGGCGTCGTCCGATCCCAACTGCCGTGCTCGGCGACAAACGCCCCGCCGCGATAGGCGGCGGGCAGGGTCGAGCCGGTGTAGAAGACCAAGCCTAGGGGCGCGACATGGGAGCTTAGGGCATAGTCGGGCGGAATAGCCTGGGCCACCAGGTCAGGCCGCTGAGGTTTGACCCGGGGATCGAGGTGCTGGCCGTAATAGCTGTACGGCCAGCCATAAAAGGCGCCGTCCCTAACCGAAGTGAGATAGTCCGGCACAAGGTCTGGTCCCAGTTCGTCGCGCTCGTTCACCACCACCCAAAGGGCATGGGTCTGGGGCTCGAACTGCAGGCCATTGGGATTACGCAGGCCCGTGGCGAACAGCCGGTGGGCGCCGGTGGAACGGTCGATTTCCCAAACGGCGGCGCGATCCAGTTCGGCGCCAATGCCGTTTTCGGTGATGTTGCTGTTTGAGCCGACGCCGGCGTAGAGCTTGGTCCCGTCCGGACTGGCCGTTAGGCTCTTGGTCCAATGGTGGTCGATCGGACCACCCGGCAGGTCTGTCAGCTTCACGCCCGGCGAGGTGATCTGGGTCTGGCCCGTCTGGTAGGGGAAGCGCAGGACCGCGTCCGTATCGGCCACGTAAAGATCATTGCCCACCAGCGCCATGCCGAAAGGCGACTTCAAGTGGTCGATGAAAACGGTCTGAAATTCCGGGACGCCATCGTGGTTCGCATCGCGGAAAAGCAGGATGCGATTGCCGGCCTTGGTGCTGGAATGGGCCTTCTTCTCTATCCACCCCATGACGAATTCCTTGGGCCGGTTGATCGGCGCGGCGGGACCGTCCGCCTCGGCCACGAGGATGTCGCCATTGGGCAAGACGTAGATCGAGCGCGGGTTTTTCAGGCCGGACGCCAAGGCGTTGATCTGCAGGCCCGGCGCGACGTTCGGCTTGGCCTGGCCCCAGCCCACGATCTTAGCCACCTTCATGGGCGGGAGCAGATATTGGTGGATGTCAGGCAGGTAGGGGTTGGGGCCGATCTGGCGTTTCGGATCGATAGGATTAGGGCCACAGGCCGCCAGCGTCAGAGCCGCCGCAGCGCATACAGTCAGGCGGAGGGCGCTCATGAGCGATCCTCCGACGCCACGCCGACCCCGTGGCGATAGACCATCTCCCAGCCGTTCCACCCGGTCACGAGCAGGATCATCACCACCAACGTGGACAGGGTCAGGCCTAAGGGAACCACGGAGGTATAGGCGTCCCGGCTATGCACAAAGGCGTTGAGGATCGACAGGGCCAGGACCACTCCGTTGCCGATCGCGTGAACCCACGCGGATCGCAACGCGCGCAGCCGCCGGTCGCCGAAGAAGTCCGTCACGCCCGCGACCACCACAAAGATCGACGCCACCAAGCCGACCGTCAGCATCCAGGCCGAGACGTTCGCCCACATCATATTGGCGGTGCGCCAATAGACGAGGTCGCTGAAAAAGGTCCCCACGAAACAGGCAATGGGGATGGGTACGAGCATTGGATGAACGGGATGCCCGCCTACTCGGGCCGTCGAACGCGGATTATCTGGCATGGACGCGATCCGGGCTGCGCCGGCGCATCGCCCGGCACAGCAAATACGGTTGACGGGCAAGACGGTTCCGACTTGCAGGCCTGGCGGCCCATTCATTGAGCCTGTTCGCTCGGACTTTGCGCGGCTAAGATCGAACGTAGAAGAAAGCCCAGGCGCAGCTTGAAGGCAAATTTTTTGGGAAGAAACAGACGATGAACAGCGCGCTCCAACACTGCGGCCTTCGCACCCTGACGGCGATCACCGCCGTGGCCTTGGGAAGCTTCGCCGCCCATGCCCAAACCGCAGCGCCTGCTGCCTACGAGACGCCCTTCCGCATCATGGGCAATACCTACTCGGTAGGCTCGCCCAAGGTCAGCGTCTATCTGATCACCACCGACAAGGGCCACGTGTTGCTCGATGTGGGCTACGCGGCGGACGCGCCCCTCATTGAGAAGAATATCCGCGCCCTGGGTTTCAAGCTTAGCGACGTCAAGATTCTGCTGAACAACCATGCCCATAGGGACCACTCGGGCGGCTTGGCCCAGCTCAAGGCCGACACCGGCGCCATGATGATCGCCAGCGAGGGCGACCGCGGCGCCCTTGAAAGCGGCAAGGTCCTTGGCTCGGAATCCGTCGAACGCCTGCAATTCCCGCCCGTGAAGGTGGACCGGGCCATCAAGGACGGCGACACCTTCGAACTGGGCGGCGTGACTTTCACGGCTCACGTCACGGCAGGGCATACGAGGGGCTGCACCAGTTGGTCTTGGCCCGTCACAGACCCGCTGGATGGCTCAAAGCACATCGCGCTGGATTTTTGCGGGGCGACGGTAAGCACCAACAGCCTGGTTCCGGAACAGTATCCCGGCCTCGTCGCCAACTACCGGCACACCTTCGCCACCGCCAAGTCGCTGCCCGGGGATCTGTTCCTGGCGCCGCACACCGAGTTCTACGCTCCCGAGGCCAAGCGGCTGAAGCTGGGCGATCCGGGGCCCAACCCTTTCTTGGACCGCGCGGGGTTTGAGGCGTTGGTGGATTCTCAGCATGCCTTGTTTGAGACCGCCTTGGCGGAAGCGCAAAAGAAGGCGGCGGCGGGCAAATAGGCTTCAGGTCGCCGTGGGCGTCTCGCGCGGCATCCTGTTCCACGCGTCCAAGGCTGCGATCTTGTAGGCCTCGGCCAGGGTCGGATAGTTGAACGCGTTTTCCATGAAATATTCCAGCGTGCCGCCCAGGTTCAAAACCGCTTGGCCGATGTGAATGAGTTCGGTGGCCCCTTCCCCGACGATGTGCACGCCCAAAAGGCGTCGCGTGTCCAAGGCGAAGATCATCTTCAGCAGACCGGCGTTCAGCCCCATGATGTGGCCGCGCGAGGTCTCACGGAAACGCGCGATCCCGCATTCGCAGGCTATGCCCTTGGCGTGCACCTCCTCCTCGCTCATGCCCACGGTGGAAATCTCAGGCACGGCGTAGATGCCGTAGGGGAAGGCCTGCGGCGCGTGGGGCATGGGCAGGCGGAAGGCGTGGCAGGCGGCGATGCGGCCCTGCTCCATCGAGGTTGACGCCAGGCTGGGAAAGCCGATCACGTCGCCGGCCGCATAGACGTGCGGGACTTCGGTCTGGAAGGTGTCGGGATTGACGGTGATGCGTCCACGCGAGTCGGCGCTCAGCCCCAGGGCCTCAAGGCCCAGCCCCGCAGTCGCCCCAACCCGGCCGGCCGTATAGAGCAACATTTCCGAGCGGATGCGTCGGCCGTCCTCCAGCACGCTGACCGGCCAGCCCTGTCCGTCCAGTTCCACGCCGGCGACCGCCGTGCCCAGGCGGATGGTCATGCCGCGGTCGCGCAGCTGATGGACGAAATCCTCAATGATCTCGTGGTCGACGAACTCAAGGAAGGTGCCCCTGGGTTCGATCAGCGTGACCGGCACGTCCAGCGCGCTGAAGATGGTGGCGTATTCGATGCCGATCACGCCTGCGCCGATCACCGTCAGACTGCGCGGCACGCGCGGGGTGGCGATGACGTCGTCGCTGTCCAGCACATGCACCCCGTCGAACGGGATCGACGCGGGTCGATAGGGCGCGGTCCCCACGGCAATGACGGCCCGCACGAATTCGACCGTGCGCTCCTCGCCCTCTGAGCAGGTGACCGTCAGATGATGCGGATCGATGAACCGCGCTGTTCCGGCCAGGGTTCTTACACCGTTGCGTTGGAACTGATGCTCCAGCACCTCGATCTCGTGCTCCAGCGTCATGTTCAACCGGGCGCCCAGATCGGCGCCGTCGATGTCCTTCTTGACCCGGTATGCCCGGCCGTAAAAGCCGCGCTCGCGCCAGCCCGACAGGTTCAACACCGTCTCACGCAGGGTCTTTGAGGGAATGGTGCCGGTATGGACCGATACGCCGCCCACCCGCAGACGGTTTTCCACTACCAGCACAGAGCGGCCAAGCTTAGCCGCCTGGACAGCGGCCCTGCGGCCGGCGGGCCCGCTGCCGATGACAACGAGGTCGTAGCTATCCATGGCTTTCCCCGATGGCCGAGCCCTGCGCCCGCCCGCCTAAGCCATGGGCCGAGACTCAAGCGACGCGCCATCCCTCAATGGCCATTGGGGCCAACCTAGCCGAATATGGTTACCGACTTAGAAAACGCGCCCGATTAGGAGGCGCCGTTTCCGAGGACCTTACCGTCCGGCAGGACGATGGATTTGATTTCACCGGAATTGCCGCCGCCGCGCAGGGGTAGGTAGTTCACCAGCACCTTATCCCCCGGCAGCATGCTGCGCTTGCTCCAGCCGGCGCGCGACAGAGTGGCCGGACCCGCACCCTCAAAGGTCCAAATCTCGGCCCCATCGCCGGTCTTCCCGTCGCGATAAATCAGCAGGGAGATGTGTGGATTGGTCCAGTTCAATTCCTTGACCGTGCCGTTGATCGATCCGGGATGGGCCGAGTCGAACATGGCAAAGGAATGGTGGGCCAAAGCGGGGGCGGCCAGGAGGCCCAGCGCCAGCGCCGCCGCGCCTAAAATCACGCGGCGCACAGCCGGCTTGGAACAGGGGTTCATCGAAGCTCTCACAATGGTTGTTACTTAATGGGCTCGCGGATGCCGTCCGGGCGAAGGGGAATGGGCGCGTAGATGGCGTTGCCGTCTTTGTCGACCTCGGCGTGGAACGCGGCTTCCAGGCAAACACCCTCCACGATGTCGTAATCACGGCGGCGCGAGCGGGTCCATTTGCGCGTCGTCACCCAGGGCTTGGTCAGCACGTGGGGGGCGGTGATCGTCAAGGTATCGTCCAGGGCGTCGGGCCCGCTCAGACGGATGCGTTCGACCACGTGGACGTCGCCGTTATTGGGCACGCCCTGAGCTTCGCCGATAGCCAAAAAGGTTTGGGGCGCGATCCCCACGGTGTCTATCACCAGGGTGTCGCCTTCCCAGTGCCCGATGGAATGGCCATGGAAGGTCGGGTCGGGATCGTCAGGATGCGGTCGGCCGTCGGTGTAGATGCGGCGAAGTCGGTTGCTGTCGGATTCGCCCAGCATGTAGATCTTTCCAGGTGTGATCACGAACTCCATGGCGTTGTGGCTGATCAGCATCCACGCGGGCATGCCTTCGGGCAAGCAGTTGGAGAAGAAGTTGATCGGCCGCCCGGCCTGCATCTCGTCGGTTTGAAACTTCAGGACCGCCCCCGGTTTGTCCTGCCAGGGCGGCGGATTGGTCTTCGCCTGTGCGATCTGGTCGCGGGGATTGGGCAGCCAGACGCCGCTGAAGTCGGGAAGCTTGCCCAAGTCCGCCCATTGCTGGGCGGTCGGCGGCAGGTTTAGCACTTCGGCTTCAGCCGCCGCGCTGACCGAGGGAGGCCCCGCCAAGGCGCCGGCGACCAAAAGCGCCAGCCATAGTCGAACGCGACGGTCCATCCGCTTCCATCCCCGGTTACTGCAAGAAAATGAGGACGGGCCCCTTCCCTTGTCTCTTGGCCCGCCCAACGAGCGGCCTGGCGGCGATGTTAGTCCATAGCGGATATTGACAGCAAGGTGGCGTTCACACTGACCTCCGCCCAAGACGGTCCGCACACGACATCCAGCATTTCCCAAAAACCATGCTGCGACGGATTGTCGCACTTCGGCTTAGGGCTAGTTTTGATTTCGGACAATCCTAGTATCGATCAGGCTTTAATTGCCTTATTAATATTGATCGAACGGACAAATCTACGAGGTGGAAGTGGATTTCCGATGAATATGACTAATTCTGATTAATCATCCTTATTCGGAATTTCACAAAGATTGGAAGGCTAGCGCTGCTGTAGCTCGACGGAGAAGCTTCAATGCGCACAGCAGTCGTTTTCAGTCTCGGGACCTCGGTCCTCTTGGGCACAGGAGCCCTGCTGGTGGCCCGCACCTGGGCCCCCTCGACCAAACCGGCGACCGCCTCGGCCTATGCCGCGCCGTCGGCGACCGCAGCCGTTGTGGTCGCCAAAGGCGCTCTGGCTTACGGCGAGAGCGTCACGCCCGACAAACTGCAGGTGGTTCAGTTTCCTGCCGGCCTCGCTCCGGCGGGCGCCTATTCCTCCATCGCTCAATTGACCGCCGGACAAACCGGAGCCCCGGTGGCCCTGGTGGCCATGTCGCCCAAGGAAGCGATCCTGCCGGGCAAGGTCAGCGGTCCGGGCGCGCGCAACACCGTATCGGTCCAGATCGCGCCGGGGATGCGGGCCTATTCCATCCGGATCTCCGATGTCGCCGGCGTGGGCGGTCAAGCCTTGCCGGGCGATCACGTGGACGTGGTGCTCACCCGCGAGCCGCCCATGCGCCCCGGTCAACAGCCTGGCCGCCAGATGATCTCGGACGTGGTGGTTCAGAACGTACGCCTGCTCGGGGTCAATCTGAACATCGACCCCGCATCCACCGCGCAGGCCGCCGCTGCGGACCCCAAGACCGCCACCTTGGAGGTCAGCCTCCAGGACGCGCAAAAGCTGGCGGTGGCCGCCGGCGTCGGCAACCTGTCACTGGCCCTCAGACGCGCCGGCGCCGGCGAGGTGGATCCGTCCCGCCAGGTGCAAACCGCCGATCTGTCCACCGGCTCGCCCCGCGCCGTCACGGCGCCGACACGGGTCCGGGCCGTCCATCGGGCGCCCGCCCGACCTACGCATTACTCGGTGATGGTGGTTCAGGGCGACCACGATACGGATGTGGCCGTGCCGATTGAAACCCACGGGGGAGTCTGAACTATGCGCCGCAATATCCTGCGACCGGTCGCCATCGGCCTCACCCTCGGCGCGCTCGCCCTGGCCTTCCCGGCACTAGCTGTCGCGACAACAGGAGACGGGCTCGCCTCCGCCGCCACGCCCAGCCAAACCATAGTGGTGGCCAAGAACAAGTCGGTCGCCTTCCATCTGGACGGCGCCGTGGGCAAGGTGGTGATCGCCCAGCCCGAGATCGCCGAGATCGTCGCCACCACCGACCGCAGCTTTTACATCCGCGGCAAGGCGCTGGGTTCGACCAATGTGCTGGTCTACGGCCCCGATCTGCGCCTGAGCCGCGTGATCGACGTGAACGTCGGCTATGACGCGGCGGGCTTGCAGAGCGACATCGCCCAGGCCCTGCCGAGCGAGCACATATTGGTGTCCTGCCTGTCAGGCGGCCTGCTGCTGACCGGCGACGCCTCCAACAACTCCGCCGCAGACCGCGCCATGGCCCTGGCCGAACAGATGGCGCCCAAGTCGGTGACCTCGGCCATCCGGGTGCGCGACGCCCAGCAGATCGGCCTTGATGTGCGCATCGTCGAAGTGAACCGCACCGCCCTTGAAAGCTTCGGCATCGACGTCAAAGCGGCCAACGGGACCGGCAACATCCTGTTCTCCGCCGCTCAAGGCTTGATCGGCACGGCCAATCCCGCCGGGACCTTGACCTTCAGTCCCAGGCTGGGCTCCGGCTCGCTGACGGCGACCTTGCAGGCGCTGGAGCAGAAGGGGCTGGCCCGCACCCTGGCCAAGCCGAACCTGGTGGCCCTGTCCGGCCAGGACGCCAGCTTCCTGGCGGGGGGTGAGATTCCCGTTCCCGTGCCCAACGGCCTGAACGGCGTGACGATCCAGTACCGCCAATTCGGCGTGCAGCTGGCCTTCACGCCCACGCTTTATGCCGACAACATGATCCGGCTGAAGGTCGCGCCGGAAGTCAGTCAGTTGGACCCGGCCAACGGCGTTACTATTGTCGGCTACAATGTGCCGGCCCTGACCATCAGGCGGGCGTCCACCACCATTGAGCTGCGTGACAGCCAGAGCTTCGCCATCGCGGGTCTGTTCCAGCACAGCTACGCCAACAGCCTCGACCAGCTGCCCGGCATGTCCAAGCTGCCGATCATCGGCGCCCTGTTCCGCTCCTCCAGCTGGAAACGCAACGAGACCGAGTTGGTGATCGTGGTGACGCCCCATCTGGTCACCGCTCAATCGCGGGTTCCCCCCGATCCGGCGGTCAATGCCGGCGAGCCCAACGCCATCGATCTGATCTTGCAAGGCGAGGCCATTGAGCCGCCCAAGCCTTCCTCCTCTCCTGCGAACAAGGGCTAAGTCCATGGCTGGCGCTTTCACGCGTGTTCTGGTTCTAGGCGGCAAGTTGGCGCGCTTGGCGGAGGAGGCCTTTCCCGGGGCGGCGATAGAGACGTTCGTCGCGCCCGCAGCCGAGGGATTGCAGGCGGCGGCCGCCAAGAGCGACCTAGTGCTGATCGAGGCCGACGCCCTGCCCGCCGGCGCGCTGGAAGCAGCGTTCCAAACCCTGGCGCGGGCCAACCCGCAACCGGCGGTGATCCTGGCGGGAGCCAGCATTCCGGTCGCCTTGGCGCGAGCCCTGTTGAAGCTGGATCGGTCCGACGCTCTGGACATGCCGTTTCGCCCAGCTGACCTGGCCAAAGCCGCCGGTCCCCTGCTGCGGCCCAAGGAGGCGACCGCCTGCATGTGCTGGGGCGTGATCGGCGCGGTGGGCGGCGCGGGGGCCAGCACCCTGGTTATCGAGGCCGCTGCGGCCCTGGCCGCCCAAGACAAGACCCGGCGCGGATGCATCATCGACCTGAATCTGGCCGACGGCGCCGCAGCGGCCTATCTCGGCGTGCCGGCCAATATGCAGCTGGAGGAAGCGTCGAGGAGCCCGGACCGGATCGATCAGGCCCTGCTGGACGCCTTCTGCACCCCGGCCTTCGAGGGCGTCGACCTGCTCGCCGGGCCGCGGTCTCCCCTGGCCGACGGAAAAGTTACGCCCCAGGCGGTCATGCGCATCTTGGACGTGGCGGCCCATAAGTACGACTGGATCGTCATCGACGTGCCCCGCCACAGACGCGCCTGGACCCTGGACGTCTTGTCCGGTTGTGACGAGATCCTGGTGGTGTCGGAGCTGACGGTCCCGGCCCTTCTGGCGGCCCGCGACCTGTGCCGCGAGTTAGAGGACGAGATGCCTGACAGGCCGCCTCCGGGCGTGGTTTTGAACCGGATGTCCAGCCGCATGATGGGGCCCGCGCCAACCTTGGGCGAGGCGCAAAGGGCCTTGAGCCGCAAGGCCGTGGGCGCGATCACCTCGGACTGGGAGTCGGCGGCGCGGGCCGTCAATCTCGGCGGCCCGATCCTGCATCGCCAACCGCGCTCCAAAATCGTGCGCGACGTGCGCGCCCTGGTGGCTCAGCTGACCGGACAAAAGCCGGCCGACGTCGACGGCGCCCTGAGGGTCGCCGGATGAGCCGGTTCAGTCTCAAACGCGCCCTGGTCGAAGCGCCCGCCGCACCGGTCGGGGCCGCGCCTGACGCTCCGGCCATCATGCCGGCCGAGCCCATCGCCGCGCCCGAGCCCGAGCCGGTCGGGCCGGCCAACGCCTTGCTCGACGCCAAGCTTCGGCTGCATTCGCGCCTAATCGAGGAAGTGGACCTGTCCAAGCTGGACAAGCTGGATGACGGCGAACTGCGCCGCCAGGTTCGCGCCTTGGTCGGCGAGTTCGCGCGGGCCGAACGGTTGCCGTTCAACACCGCGGAGCTGGAGCATCTATCCAGCTCGGTGCTGGACGAGATGATGGGCCTGGGTCCGCTGGAACCCCTTCTGCAGGACGACAGCATCGCCGACATCCTGATCAATGGTCCCTTCCAGGTCTATGTTGAGCGCCGCGGCGAGCTTGAGCTGACAGCCGTGCATTTCCGCGACAACGATCACCTGCTGCGCATCGTCAACCGCATTGCCGCCTCGGTCGGGCGACGGATTGATGAATCCCAGCCGATGGTCGACGCCCGCTTGGCCGACGGCAGCCGGGTAAACGCCGCCATCGCCCCCGTCGCCATCGACGGCGCGGCGGTGTCCATCCGCAAGTTCTCCAAAAAGCCCTACACCTTGGAGCGGCTGGTGGGCGTCGGCGCCATGCCCGCCAGCGTCGCTGAATTCCTTAAGGGCGCGGTCGCCGCGCGGGTGTCCACGGTGATCTCCGGCGGGACCGGCTCGGGAAAGACCACCTTGCTCAACGCCATGTCCGCCGGGATCGGCGCCAAGGAGCGCCTGATCACCATCGAGGATGCCGCCGAACTGCAACTGCAGCAGCCGCACGTGGTGCGTATGGAGACCCGCCCGCCGAACATCGAAGGCAAGGGCGAAATCCGCCAACGCGAGCTGGTCAAGAACGCCCTGCGTATGCGTCCGGACCGGGTGATCCTGGGCGAAGTGCGCGGCGAAGAAGCCTTCGACATGCTGCAGGCGATGAACACCGGTCACGAAGGCTCCATGGCCACCATCCACGCCAATACGCCCCGCGACGCCATCACCCGGCTGGAGCAGATGGTGGCCATGTCGGGCATGAAGCTGACCCCGGAATCGATCCGTGGCCAGATCGCCTCGGCCATCGGCATGATCGTGCAGGTCATGCGGCTGTCGGACGGCAAACGCCGATTGATGAGCGTCACCGAAATCACCGGCATGGAGGGCCAGATCGTGCAGATGCAGGAGATCTTCGCCTTCCAGCGCACCCACACCGACCCCGACGGCACGGTGCATGGCGAGTTCCGTGCGACGGGCCTGCGCCCCCGCTGCCTGGACGAGATGCAGCGGCGCGGCCTGACCTACGACACTGCCAACTTCGATCCGGGGCGGCCCCTGCAATGAGAATGGCGTTCTTTATCCTGGTGTTCGCCTCCGCCGCCTCGGCGGGCCATGCCCTGTGGGAGTTGTTCCATGTCGCCGGGGCGCAACGCGCGGTCAATCACCGCTTGAGGCTGGCGAGCCGCATCACCGCCTTGGGCGACCGGGTGCTGGAGCTGCGAAAACAACGCAGCCCCGAGGCCCTGGGCAAGCTGGCCGGCGCCTGGCTGGGCAACCTGATCATACGATCAGGCGTGATTATAGACGTACGGCGCGGGGCGCTGATGGCCGCAGCCGCCGCCATGGCCGCCTTCGTCCTGGCCGTGGCCATAACCCATAATCTGCTGCTCGCTCTGCCCATGGGCCTGGCGGGCGGCATTGGCGGACCCCTGTTATTTCTCAAGATGAAGGCCGGTCAACGCGCCAAGGATCTGGCTCGACAATTGCCTGACGCCCTGGAAATCGTGGTGCGCAGCCTCGAGGCGGGCCATCCTGTGCCCACCGCCCTGTCGCTGGTGGGGCGCGAAATGCCCGACCCGATCGGGTCGGAATTCGGCATGGCGTCGGACGAGATCGCCTATGGCTCCACCCTGGAGCAGGCCGTCGGCCGGATGGCCGAGCGTTGTCGGCACCTGGACGTAGACCTGTTCGCGGCCACCGTCCGCCTACAGGAACGGGCGGGCGGCAATCTGACCGGCCTATTGAGGATGAACGCCTCAACCGTGCGCGAACGGCTGAAGATGCGCTTGAAGATCAAGGCCGCGTCCTCTGAAGGACGCATCTCGGCGCTCATCCTCACGGCGGCGCCCATCTTGGTCATGGGCTTCCTGCAGGTCGGTTCACCGCACTACTACGGCGATGTCATTCACGTGAAAGGCATCCAAATCGGCCTGGGGATCATCGGAACCTGGCTGTTCATCGGCAACCTGGTCATGCGCCGCATGATCGATATGAGGATCTAGCACGTGGACCCACAGGCCCTTATCGGACTTGCCGGAACCGCCTTGATCGGCTTGGCGCTGCTGGCCGGCGGCGGCATGCTGGTCGTCGAACAGGTCAATGCGTCCCGGCGCCGGACCCGTCTGACGGACTCTGAAACCGCCGGGCCGGCCCGATCCGGCGCCAAGGCGGCCCTGACCGGTCTGGCGGGCAAGGTCAAACGGGTGGGCGACTATGTGGCGCCGCAAGATCCCCGCGAGCTGTCCATCATCCGCGCGAAGCTGACACAGGCGGGCTTTCCCCAGCGCGAGGCCGTGGCGGTCTATCTGGGCGGGCGCACCTTGGCCATGGTCATTGCCGTCGGCGTGTGCGCGGTCATGCTGCCCAGGATCATCGGCCACGCCGGCAGCTTCGGCGCAGTCGCCATTACAGGCGTCCTGGCCGGCGCCGCCATCTTGGGTCCCGACCATATTCTCGGGCGGTTTCGCAAGCGGCTGGAGCTGGAATATCGCGACGGCTTTCCCGACGTGTTGGACCTGTTAGTCGCCTCTGTGGAGGCCGGGCTCAGCCTCGACGCTGCGGTCGCCCGCGTGTGCGATGAGGTGGCCCGCCGCTACCCGAACTTGGCCAACGCCCTTCGGCTACTGACGCTGGAGCTTCGCGCCGGCCGCTCTCGACGCGACGCCTGGGCCGCCCTGGCTGATCGCCTGGGCCTGGAGGAGGCCCGCTCCTTCGCCACCATGCTGAGGCAGGCCGAGGAGATGGGCTCCAGCCTGGGCGAGACCCTGGCGATCTTTTCCGAGGATATGCGGACCAAGCGTATGTTGCGGGCCGAGGAAAAGGCCTTGGCTCTGTCGGCCAAGCTGATGCTGCCACTGATTATGTTCCTGTTCCCGTGCCTGCTGGGGGTGCTGATGATGCCGGCGGTCTACAAGATCGCGACCATGCTGACGAAGCACTGAACCCGGGCCTCAAACCTCCAGGCGGTCGTCAGGCCTTGCCACCAAGGCGTAGAGCGCGGGCATCAGGAACACGCTGATCAACAGGCGGGTGAACAGGCCGCTGACGATGACCAGGGCGAAGGGCCGCTGGGAATCCGTGCCAACCCGGGCAATGGCGCGGGTTTAATCGCGGACGCGAGGCCGAATTAGGGCGTTGACCGGTTCGGGTCCCAAGGCCTTAATCGGCGCAATCCAAGGGAGGACGATATGCGTGCAGTTTTGCTAGCCGGCGCGGTGGCGGCTCTGGTGAGCTTCGGGGCTGCCAGGGCCCAGGCGCCGGAAGACGCCAAATTCGCCTCGGCCGCCGATGTGGCGGCGGTGATCGCCAAGGCCAAGGCCGCCGCCAAGCCCGGCGCGGCCAACACCATCGAGAGCATCTTCGCCGTCTCCCCCTACGCGACCTCGCTGGAATTCCACCAGGGGATGGGGCAAGCCTCGGTCCACGAGAACCAAGCCGAACTGATCATCGTGGCTGAGGGCAAGGGCGTCGCCAACCTCGGCGGCCAACTGGTCGATCCCAAGCGCACCAACGCCCACAACCTAACCGCCAAAACGATCTCGGGCGCGACCTCCCGCCCGGTCGCCAAGGGCGACATGTGGTTCGTCCCCCAAGGCGTGCCGCATCAGTTGAACGCGGCCGAGGGCGGGATTTCAGTGATCACCCTGCATGTGCAAAGGCCCGTGCCGGCTGAGGCGCCGTGATGGCCGACGGGGACACACGCCACCCCTGTCGGTCTGCAAGTTAGCTGGCGGCGGCTGCGGGTGTTGGGTGTCCCCATAGCGGCGTTATAGCCTCAGTCGAGCCCAACAACCTTTCCGTCTTGCACAAGCAGCCCACCCGCACTAGGTTACATGTAACTTTCAGGGCAGCACTCCATGTCAAACGCACCAGCGCCAAGCTCCTCGCGCGACAAGGTCCGGGCGCATCGGTTGCGACTGCGCGAACAGGGGTTGCGACCGATTCAGATCTGGGTTCCGGACGTTCGCGCGGCCGGCTTCAAGGCCCAGGCGCATCGACAGTCGATGGCGGTGGCCGCGAGCGCCCACGCGCTTGAGGATCAGGCCTTTATTGACGCTATCGCCGACCAAGACGTTGAATGAAACGGGGGGATATCTGGACGGTCGCCGGCGGCGGCGACTATGCGGGCAAGCCGAGACCGATTGTGATCGTGCAAGACGACGCCTTCGACGCCGCGCCGTCCATCACGGTTTGCGCCTTCACCACCGATGAGACCGAGGCGCCGCTGTTTCGCCTTCCGGTCCAACCGAGCGCCCGCAATGGCCTGCGCCACGCCAGTCGGTTGATGGTCGACAAGATCGCCACCGTGCCCAAATCCAAACTGGGATCCTCGATAGGGCGTTTGGACGACCCGGATATCATACGCCTCAATCAGGCGATCCTGGTCTTCCTCGGTCTGGCCGGATCGCCCCAGGCGAGGCCCTAGGGGCGACGGCGCCGAGGGGGACACACACCACCCCATGTCGGTCTGCAAGTTAGCCGGCGGGCGACTGCGGGTGGTGTGTGTCCCCTAGAGCGGGGGTGCGGGGACACACACTACTTATGATTTTTGCCTCGGCGAATTGGGCGCACAGAGGTCATGGCCTTGCCTCTTTCAGCGGCCCGCATCCTCAAACCAGTTGCAGCTCCACCCGCTTGCCGCAGGCCTTAGCGTAGCGGCGGATGGTCTCGAAGGTCGGCGAATGCTTGGGGTCGCGCAGGGAGCTTTCCAGACGGGATACGGCGCTTTTGGACGTTCCCATCCTTGTGGCGATTTCTTCCTGGGTCAGGCCGGACTGCCTACGAGCCTCCAGCAGAGTCCTCAGGGCGGCGTATTCGTCGGCGCCTGCGTCCCAGGCTTCCTTGAAGCCGGGCCGTTGCATCGCCTTTTCGAGCGCCTTCTGCTGATCGTGACGAACCGGCTTGAAACCTTCGTCGCTCATGACTGCACCTCTTTCAAACGCTTGCGAGCCAGCTTGAGGTCCTTGTCGGGGGTCGCCTGGCTCTTCTTGACGATGGCATGCAGGATGACCAGTTCGCGACCCACACGCGTGCAATAGAACGCGCGCCCGATCCCTTCCGGCCCCTTGCATCTTAGCTCGAACAGCCCGCCGCTCATCGCGCGTGAGTGAGGCATCCGAAGATCCAAGCCGTCCGCCTCAAGCCATTCAATGAGCCTGAGAAAGTCGGCGTAAACGCCGACTGGCCATTGTTCGATCTCACGCCTCACGCGGTCGTTATAATAAAGGACCGTCCACATGCCGGGTAAGTTATCATTTTTGATAACCTGCGTCGAGGCCCGGCGCCCCTAAATATCCCGCAGCCGCGTCGTCGCGTCGCCGAACTTGTCTAGCTTCACGCCGTAGCGGTCCATCAGCGACAGATATAGGCTGCTTAGCTTTCGGTTGTCGTCGCCGTCGTTCATGTAGCTGAGCGAGCGGCCGGTCTTGAGCGCGCCGCCCAGGCCGCCGGCCAACAACACCGGCACCTTGGAGTTGTCGTGGGTGCGGCCGATCCACATGCTGGACAGGAACATCAGGCAGCTGTGGTCCAGCACCGTGCCATCGCCTTCCTTCATGGCGTCCAGCTTGGAGCACAGATAGGCGTACTGGTCGGTGTGGAAGCGCACGATGCTCTCATAGGCGTCGGAGTTGTTGTCGTGCGACGCCGCGTGGTGGCTGAATTTCACGTTGAGGAAGGGGTAGTACATCGTCGACATGTCGCGCGAGAGGACCAGGGAGGCCACGCGGGTCTTATTGGTCTGGAACGCGACGGCGATGATGTCGCTCATCAGCTTGGCGTGTTCGCGCAGGTCTTCGGGCAGGCCGTTGACCGGCCGTTCCATGACGGCGAGCGAAGTGTTCTTGGTCTTGGCGGCGTCCTGGGCGGTGTTCATGCCCTTGCGCATGATCTCCACGCGCTTTTCGATCTCGCGCACGCTGGTCAGATATTCGTCCAGCTTGCTGCGGTCGCCCGCGCTGATCTTGCGCGACAGATCGGCGGCGCGGTCCTTGACCCGGTCCAGCACGCTGATGTTGAGCAATTCGCAGCGATTAACGAACAGATAGTCCCACGCCAGGGCCGGATAGAGCTCCAGCGGCATGGGGGATTCCGGCGATTGCCACGAGATGTAAGAGCTGTAGGCCATCGAGAAATTGGTCTCGTGATAGCCGGTGGTCGGCTGATCGCAGCCCAGGACGATGCTGGCCTGGGGCGTGTCCTCGCCCACGTGGTTGGCGATCATCTGATCGACGCTGATCCCCGAGTGGATCATCGCGCCCTTGGTGATCGGTCCGCCCGACAGAATGCTGCCGGTCTGGGCAGGGTGGATGCCCTGGCGGGTCAGGTCCTTGACGTAGAGGCCGTCGATGACGTTGAGCTTCTGCTTGAAGGGCTCCAGCGGTTGCAGGCTCTTGCTCAGCTTCATATCGGCGCCCGAACCGGTGGCGCTCCAGTGATCCTCGTGCACGCCGCAGCCCAGGAACACCACGCCGAACCGTTTGGGGAAGTCCTCGGCCTTGGGCTCGTCAGCCATGGCGCTGACCGACTCCAGCCAGGGCAGGGCCATGGCGCAACCTGCGCCATGCAGAACCGCCCGCCGCGAAAAGGCGCGCGAGGCGAAGGGCCGTGCGGGGCGTTCAGGGGTTCGGGCCATGACTAGTGCGCCTTTGCGAATGCGGCTTTGACGAGCTTGCCGCCGGCCGGCGGCATGGGCGCGGACGGCGCGCCGTCCGCCGCTGCAATGCGCCGATTGAGAAATTGGGGACTGACCACAATCGTTTCCACCAGTGACCGGAAGCGATACCCATCTGAGGCCAGTTTACGCTTCATCTGGTCGATGAGCGAGTCATCGGACAGCTGGAGGGATCGGCCCAGGGCATAGGCCAAGATCTTGCGGCTGAGATTGTCGATGAACTGATCCTGCCGGTGCGCGCGGATGAAGGTCTTCAGGCCCTCTAGCCCGGTAGCGTCCACATTGCCGGGGAAGGTCGCCGAGGCGTCCACCGGCCGGCCGGCCAGATCCTGGCTGCGCGCCTCGCCCACCGGGCCATAGCCCTCGAACACCAAGCCGAAGGAATCGAAGCGCTGATGACAGCCGGCGCAGAAGGCGTTCTTGTGATGTTGCTCCAGCATCTGGCGGATGGGCAGGTCCGATTTGGACTCGTCGCTGGGCAGTTCGGGCACCACCGGCGGCGGCGGCGGAATGGCCATGCCCAGCACCTTGGACACCACCCAGTGGCCGCGCTGCACCGGACTGGTGCGCAGGCCCGGCGAATATTGGGTCATGAACACCGCCATAGGCAGGATGCCGCCACGCCCGTATTTGGAGGCGTTGTCCACTCGAACCCAGGTCTTGGCGTCCTGGGTTGCCGCAGGGATGCCGTAGTGGCGGGCCAGGGGCGCATTGACGAAGGTATAGTCGGCATAGAGCAGGTCCAGCACCGAACGGTCGTTCTGGATATTGTCCTGCATCACCCGGATCGGCTCTTGGAACATGGCTTCGCGCAGGTTTTCGTCGAAGGCCGGAAAGCGCGCGCGGTCCACCGTGTTGTTGGTCTGGAACTGGCGGAAGGCCAGCCAGTTGCCGGTGAACTCCGTGGCCATTCCGCTGACCTTGGGGTCCTTCAACATGCGCCGGGCTTGGGCCAACAGCACCTGGGGTTTGCGCAGATCGCCAGCCGTCGCGTGGCGTAGCAGTTCGCCGTCCGGCGTGCTGGCCCACAGGAAATAGCTCAGCCGGCTGGCCAGGGCGTAGGCCGACAGCGGCGCGGTGGCATAGGCCTTGCCCGTCACATGGGCCGCCTTGACCAAGCCTGGGTGCGCCGGCGGCGCGGCGGCATTGACCAGATCGACGCGGTACAGGAATTCCGGCGACACCAGGATGCTGACCAGGGTCTGGCGAACCGCGTCCTCATGCGACAGGCCGCTCTTGTCACGCAGGGATTGGTAATAGGCCAGGATATCGGCGCGCTCGGCGGCGCTCAGCGGCCGGCGGTAAGCGCGGCTCGCGAAATCCACCACCGCCGCCAGGTGCTTGGGCTCGCTCGCCGCCCGCTCCTTTTCAAGGCCCCGGATCGTCTCGTCGAAGTGGGCGAAGTGGGCGAGGATCGCTTGCTTGGCCACAGGATCGTTGGCCTTGTCCTCCGCGAATTTGGCGAGGTACAGGTCGCGGTAATGCTGGATCACTGCGCTGTCGGTTATGGCGTGGTCGGTCGGCGGCGGCGATGCGCCCACCGCGCCCGCGCGGCCGTTGCGGGGCAGAACCTCGGCGCTGAAGGTCAGGTAATATTGGGTCCAGGTCCGCGCAGTCTGGTCGGCGACATAGTCAAAGTCGTGCCACAGGCTGTCGAGCTTGCGCTGATCCTTCTTGTCGAGGATCAGCTGCATCAGGGCCGTGTCGTCGCGGAAAAAGCCCAAAGCCGTGTGATAGCCGGCGCTGAGCAGGCGATCCTTGTCCTCTGAATCGTCCGGCCAATAGCGGCCGCGCTCGCTGACATAGAACATGTCGGGAAACACTTGGGCGAACCGCTGGAAGGCGGCCTGGTATTTGGCCTTCTGCCCATGCGGATAGACCAGATCCGGATCGTCTTTCCGTGCGTACGCCGCCATGATCGCCCAACGCGGCGCGGCGTCTTCGTAGAGGCGCGGATAGTCCGGAATGGGCGGCAGGACGGGTTTGGGATCGGTGTCGGCCCGCAGATCATTCGGGTCGCTGTCGCGATGGTGCGCGGCGTATTGCGCCAGCTTCCAGGTGAACAACGGCTCTGATTGAGTCACCAGCCCCTTCACTAGGGGCGCGGCGAACTGCATGGCGGTATGGTTGCGAATACGCACCACGTACTGGCGCATCACCATGCAGCGTTCCTGCACCTCGCGCATTTGCATCGTCGGCGGCTGGGCCGAGGTCGGCGCGGGCAAGGCCTGCCACATCTTGCGCAACTGAGCGCCCGGACCGATCTCGCCCTTTTCGTGCAGGATCCCCCACACCAGGGGCATGTATTTGGGGCTCAACTTGGCGTCGGCCGCCACCTGGGCCAGGGTCGCGCCTGGATGGCCGAGCACTTTTCGGTAGCGGTAGCGCCAAGCCGCCTGAAAATACTGGGCGAAGTCGGTGGGCTGGGCCTTGTAGAAATCCACGATGGACTGGACGTAAAACCGCTCACGGTCGGTGATCGCCTGGGTCGAATAGGGCGCGAACGCGATGCCCTCCGGCTCCAGCATCATGGTGTCGGCGACCTGCCGGGCGGCCTGAAGGTACTTGTTCAACAGGGCCGGTGAAAGGGTCAGGGACTCCCCTGAATTCTGAAAACCGGCCGTATTGGCCGGATCGACCGGGAACTGCGCCGTGACGTGCAGGTCCTGACCGGTCAGGTCGCGGATGGAATTGTCGTACTCGGCGTTGCTCAGGCGGCGGGCCAGCACGGAGCCCGGATCGCCGCCCAGATGCTTGATCTCCTCGGCGCGAACTGCGCGCACCCAGTCGACGACCTGTTGGGCTGCCTCGGGTGGCGGCTGCGGGGCCTTCTTGGGCGGCATCTCCTTGGCCGCCAGGCGGTCGGCCAGCAAGGACCAACGGGTGTAGTCCTCCTTGACCTGATCGACAGAGGTATAGGCCTTCAGGTCGAATTGGCCGGAGGGCTGGGCGCCGCTATGGCAGCCGGCGCAATATTTGCCGACGAAGGGCTGCACGGTGTCGTGAAATTGCGCCGGCAAGGTCGGGGCATCGGCCGCGAACGCCGAACCGGCGATGCAAGCGACCAGGGCAAACGGCAGAATCCGCATACACAACTCGTTGTTATTGTTCTTGGTTCGACAAGTCCTATCGGCCCGCCGACCTCCCCTGCCCGCATCAACTGTCGCCGATGGCACCAACACAAGGTGTCAGAAATCGCCGGCAAAGTAAAACTTCAGCGCAGGATCAGAACGTGGTTCGCCCGCCGGAGGTGTCGAACGTCGCCGCCGTCGAGAACGAGCATTCCTCGCTGGCCAGCCAGCAGATCATGGCCGCGCTTTCGTCCGCCTTGCCGAAGCGCCCCATGGGAATTTTCGACAGCATGTAGTCGATGTGGGTTTGCGGCATCTGGTCGAAGATCGGGCTCTCAAACGCCGCAGGCGTGATGCAGTTGACCAGCACGCCTTGCGTCGCCAGCTCCTTGCCCAGAGATTTGGTCAGGGCGATGACCCCGGCCTTTGACGAGGAATAGGCCGAGGCGTTGGGGTTGCCTTCCTTGCCCGCCACCGACGCCACATTGATGATGCGTCCATAGCCGTTCTTGAGCATGAACGGCGTGATCTCGCGGCAGCAGTAGAAAACCCCGTTGAGATTGATATCGAGCACGCGCAGCCAGCTGTCGACCGGGAAGTCCTTCACAGGGGTGGTGGCGCCGGTGATCCCGGCGCTGCACACCAGAATGTCGATCTTGCCCAGGGCCTCGGCGCTGTCGGCGGCGGCCTTGGCCACCTGGGCGTGATTGGACACATCCACCGCAAAGGCCGCCTGCGCGCCGCTGGCGGCTATGGCGGCCGGGAAGGCCTTGGCGTCCACGTCCCACAGGACGACCGATCCGCCCTCCGCCACGATGCGCGTGGCGACCGCAAGACCCAGGCCTGAGGCGCCGCCCGTCACTACGGCGGTTCGGCCGCTGAATCGGCCCGGAAACACGGTCATCGACTAGGCTCGCATATAGGGTTTGAGGAACTGATCCATGGTCTGGCGGATGAAGGCCTTCTGCGCCGGGCTGGGCGGAGGCTCATGGCCGCCCATGCCGGGGGTGGGACGCGAGATGGTGCTCTCCTTGAACACCCCGCGCGCCACCATGATGTAGGCGCCCGAGCCTGGAATGGTCGAGAACCCTTGGATGCGGCCGAACATGTCGAAGGCCTCCCGTTTATGGCCCGCGTCCCATAGATCGGCGGTAGCCTGAAACAGATCGGCGAGGCCCGGGGTCGGACAGAAGCCCGCGAAGCCCAGGTTTAGCTCGTCCAGCATGGTGCGCACGCCCTTGCCGGCGAATACGGCGATGCGGTCCTTGGTGCGCGCGCGGATCTCGCTGATGCGCGCCAAAGGATCGCCGGCCTCGTCCTTGACGCACTTCATGGTGGGGATCTGGTCGGCCAGCCGAACGATCAGGTCCACGCTCATATTGCCCTGGCTCTGCACGATCAGCGGCAGGTCGGTGGCCGCGCCGATGGCCTTGTAATAGTCCAGCATGGCCTGGTCGTCGGCCTTGTCCGGCGGCAGGGAGACGATGGCGTCCGCGCCGGTCTTGGCCGCGTGTTTGGCGTAGCGGACCGAGGCGGCCAGATCATTGCCCACGGTCTGCACGCCGATGACAATGGAAGTCTTGCCCCCCTTGCCTGTGGCGATGAGGGTCTCTGCGCCCGACAGGCGCTCGGCCTCCGACAGATTGGACCAGCCGCTGGCGATCTGCGGCCAGATCAGGCCCGGCACGCGGCCACGATTGCAGAACTTCACCTCGGCGGCCAGGCAATCCAGGTCGAGCTTATTGTCGGGCGTAAACGGCGTCTGGCCGATGGGATAAAGCCCGCGCAGGGGCTTGGCGGCGGCTTGGCTGGCGCCCGGCGCGCCCAGGCCGATGCCGGCGGTCAACGCGGCGGCGCTTTGCAGAAACGTCCGTCTATCGGGACGCACAATGTCCATGTGATCGGCCACGACGATACCTCCCTTTTGTTAGGCTTTCCCTTCGCCGCCGGAGGGCGGGTTGGCAAGGGTTAAGTCGCGGACCGCTGATTTCGCGCGGTCGGGACGCGCCGACGGATCATCCTCAGGTGTTGAGCTCACCCAGGCCGGTCAGGTGGATTACGCCCGCGCCGGGAAGCTCCACCCGCAGCTCCAATGTGCCTCCCGCCGCCTCCACGAAGCGGCGCAGGGTGGACAGATAAAGATCGGTCTGGCGTTCAATCTTGGCGACGCCCGGCTGTTTGATCCCCAGGCTTTGCGCGACCTGTTCCTGGCTGCGCAGAGCCAGCTTGCGCAAGGCCTTAAGCCCTTCCACCTCAGCGTGAAGCTCAGCCGAACGCTCCGCGATCTTCGCCTGGCGCTCGGCCGGCATGGCCGCGATCACCTCTTCCAACGTGCGTCCCATCTAAGGCTCCTTCAGACTTTCAAGATGCGCCGTGAAGCGCTTGTCGGCCTTGGCGATCAAGGCCTTGTAGAAGCGCTTCTGGGCGACGCCGGCCTTGTCGGCCGCGACCAGAATGACGGCGCGCCGCGCCGGATCGAACGCGAAGGCCGCCCGCCACACGCCATCCTGCGCCATGAACCGCAGCTCCTTCATGTTGGCGTGGCGTGAGCCGGCCAGCGTGTCGGCATGAGGACGGCCCAGCATCGGCCCATGCGTCCGCAAGAGCGTGGCCATCACCGCCAGCGCGTCCTGGACGGCCAACGGCAGGGCCTGGAACTCGGAGTCGAACGCGTCGTGGAACAGAACCGTCCATGGCATGCAGATATATATCCTCAAAGGTATGTTTTGTCCATGAATGATCGGCTGGTAGTTCTCGTCAAAGTCCGCGCTGGCCACCGGCTTGCCGGTACGAAAGCCCGCCTTGGGGTCGGCCTGGCCCTGGGCGGCCAACTGAATTACGGTGACAGTGCATTTAATTGCGAAGGCGCACTGACATGACCATAGAGCCTTTGCCAATTAAATGCACTGTCACCGCAATTCCGCAATTACCGCCGCCGCGGTGGGAACCATCACGGGCGCGTGATCGTTATGGAGGCCTAAACAGGAGGGACTCCCCATGAAGCAACGCACCGCACTCGCCGTCACCCTAGCGCTCGGCTTGGCCTGCGCTATCGGGGGCTGCAGCAAGCCCGCCACCACTGAGACCACTGCGTCGGACACCAGCACGACCACCACAACGACCCAGTCCGACACCTCAGTCGTGACCGATCTGTCTGCGCCTGACGCCTCGGGCGCCCCGGCCACAACGACCACGACCACCACAACGACCAGCCAGACCAATCAGAAGGCCGTCGGCCAGTAAGCCCGGCGATCCGGCGGGATGTCTTCCGGCGTCCCGCTGCTTGCCTCAGCTACCGATCGATCCGCTTCAGGCTGTTGTGCAGGGCGTCCATGTTGAGCGCCAGGCCCAGGCCCGGGCCGGTCGGCGCCTTGATGTAGCCCTCGTCATCGATCCTGAACTTGTAGTCGAGGTAGTCCCGGTCGGCGTATTCGGCGACGAAGGGCATCTCGAACCAATAGGCGTTGGGCAGGGCCAGTTGCAGATGCAGGTGTAGGGCCAGGTCGAAGCCGTTGCCCCAGTTGTGCGGCGTGCACTCCAACCCGTGCGCATCGGCCAACAGACCCACGCGCATGGCGCCGGATATGCCGCCGACGTTGTCGGCGATCAGACGGACCACATCCAGGGCGTCTTTCTTGATGTAGTCGGCGAAGTCGGCGATCGAATAGATGAACTCGCCCACATGGATGGCCAGGTTTAGCGCCGCGCACAGCTTGATCAGGCTGTCCTGATCGTTGGTCTGAACCGGGTCTTCGAACCACAGATAGTTCAGCTCATCCAGCAGCCGTCCGACGGTCATGGCCTCAAAGAGGCTGTAGCGCTGAACCGGATCGTGCATCAGGACGTACTCGTCGCCCACCGCTTTGCGGACCTCGCGGATTTCCTCCATGTGGCCGATGTAGCTGGGGATCAGCGGCCCCTTAGCGTGCTGACCGGCGCCGGGGTGAATCTTATAGCCGCGATAGCCCTGGGCCTTGGCCTTGAGCACGTCTGCCACATAGTCCTCGACTGAATCCAGGTGCTGGGAGCTGGCGTAGGCCATGACCCGGTCCTTAGGCGTGGCGCCGTTCAGGATCTTATAGATCGGCCGATCAACCGCCTTGCCCAAAATATCCCACAGGCACACATCGGCGGCGGCGGCGTAGAAATTGGGCCAGGTTCCCCCGCCGCGCATCGCCAGGCCTGAGCCTTCCACCGCCTCGCCGCCAAAGGCCGGGCCCCAGCCCGGACCGGGGGGCGAAGGGACAAAGTGCGGGGCGCCCGGGCGGCCGCGCGGGATGGCGCTGTCGAAACCGGCCGGACCCTTCATGCCGCTGGTTGAGGTCAGGGTCGGCAGCAGATCGATCACGCTCTTGCCGACCAAGCGTTGCTTGGCCCAGCCCAGCCAGCCCTTGGTCAGGTTGCGGTTGCCGATGGTGTAGTTGCCCTCAATCCCGCTGGCCGTGACCACCGACAGGATTTCGCCGGTCTCGGTGGAATTAAGTCGGCGGTATTTGCTGACGTCGGTGGCGTAGACCTTCACCTCCTTGATCGTCAGATCGGGAAGATCGCCGCTCTTGACGCCGACCGAGGCGGCCGCCGCCGCGCCCGGATTGGCCAGCACCGAAAACCCGCCTCCCGCCGCCAGGCCTGCGGCGCCCAGAAACCCACGACGCGATGTTTGGTCCTTCATTTCGCTCCCTTTGCCCTCTTAGCCCGGTCCAGCCGGATGATTGGCGCCAGTATCGGCTGCCTTGATCCTGCGAGAAATAGGGAAAGTGGGAACCGGGCGTACTTTCGCGTAGGTTCGCGGTTAAAGTTGACCATGCAAACTGCGGGAGGACGTCGTGCCGCCTCTGCCCTCGCAACGAAAAGAAGATTGAACCACGAAGGACACGAAGAACACCAAGAGGGCGGCGCTATCGGTGGGCTGTCGGATCGCGAAGCGAGAATGGATTGATCGCGCTGTTGCGCGATCCTTCGTGTTCTTCGTGGGCTTGGTGGTTAAATAATCTTGCTCCCGGCTTGCGCCGGGATAGACCGACGGAGGAAGCGCCATGCCGCAAACCCCCTGCCCCAGCCGGCGCGAGGCGCTGGCAGGCGGCTTGGCCGTGGCCGCCGTCGCCGGCGCGCCTGCGAAGGCCGACGATCCCGGCGCCTTCAAGTGGTTCGACGGGCATCTGCACCTGGTGTCGCAAGATGTGCAGCGCTATCCGCTTTGGCCGGGTCCCCCGCCCGACGGCTCCCTGCCGCCCGGCTCGCCGCCGGCGCCCGGCGCCAGCGTGCAGGAGGGCAAGCCGCACCTTAAGCCGACCGCCGAAGAGGTGGTGCGCTGGATGGACCAGCAGGGGGTGGAGACGCTGGCCTGTATTCAGCGACGCAGCTCTTACGGTACGGACAATCGCTACATCCTCGACAGCGCCGACGCCCATCCAGATCGCTTCCGCGCCGTGGTGGTGCTGGACGCCGAAGATCCCGCTACCCCAGGACAGCTCCGCGACTGGGTCAAGAGCCACAAGATCGCCGGCATCCGGCTGACCGGCGCCAAAAGCCCAGACGGCGGCTATCCCTGGCTGGATTCGCCGCAAGCGCTGAAAACCTGGAAGACGGTGGACGATCACGGCCTGACCATGGACATGGCCTACGCCCCCCAGTTCTTTTCCGCCGACGCCCTCAGCGAAATCCTGAAAACAGCGCGGCGCTTTCCCCGTGTTCCCATTGTGCTGGACCATCTGGGATGGCCGGCAGTGGCGGGGGCGCCCGGCTACGGCTTTGCCGATTTCCCCAAGGGCCTGGATCAACAACACAATGTCCTGTTCAAATTCACCAGCGGCAATCTGAACATCCTGGACGAGGCCAAGATCCCCAGCGCGGCTGTGTTGCGCAAGGCGGTGGACCGGTTCGGGGCGCACCGCATTCTGTGGGGGTCGGACATGGGCAGTTCGGCCGGGACCTATGCGGAGATGACCCAGCGGGCGCGCGCCGCCGTGGCCATGCTGACCGGCGCCGAACAACGCCACGTCCTGCGCGAAACGGGGCGTGGGGCCTTCAGGCGTGGGGGCGGGGTGCGGATCGAGGCGCAGGCGTTTGATTCAATCCATTATCCGCTCACCCCGGCGGAGGCCGGGGTCCAGGTCGTAAGGCGCAAAGCTATCTAAATTCAGCGCCCTATGAACTGGGCCCCGGCCTCCGCCGGGGTGAGCGGTGGAAATTGCCGAAAACCCCCTACTTAACCTTGTAGCTCTTGCTCAAACCCGTCCGCCCATTCGTGACGGTGATCTTGCCGTTGCGGGCCACGTCCAGGGTCAGGGTGTAGCCGTGGCTGGGCGAGGGTCCGAGATTGGCGATGTATTGCGGATCACCGTCCAGCTCGGGATTGGGCACGGAGGCGTGCAGCTTCCAAAAGCCCTGCAGACCGGCGCTGGCGTTGACGGTCTTGACCGGGCCGGGCATGCCGCCGTGGGTCGGGCCGTTGCCCATGATGGCCAGATCCGGATGGGTCGCGGCGATCAGGGCCGGGTTGCTGCTGACATCGATGCCGTGGTTATCCAACACCATGACGTTGACGTGGCCGACCTTGTCGACAGGGCAGACCAGGTCATGTTCGCGGTCCCAGGTCAGGTCGCCAAAGGCCGCGATCTTGACCTTGCCGAAGGTGAACAGAGAGCCAACCGACTTGGCGTTCTCGATGCCGCCGTCCGCCGCCATGGGCGGGGTGTCGCACAGGGGACCGGGCTTGCCGGCGCCCGGCAGGGGCTTGGCGATGGCCTCGCCGTCGCTGATCACGATGGTGTCGGTCAAGGAGCCGAAATGGAAGACATCGCCCGCCTTGGCCACGATGTGTTTGTGGCCTTTGATGGCATCGAGGTACGCGGCGTAATAGGTCACGGTCGTCGGAACCTTGCCGGCGTTGCGGCCGGTGGTCTCCACAACGGTCTGCCGATTGGGGCCGTGATCGATGAAGGTCCCCACGGGAAAACGCTTCACCAGTTCCATCACCCCGCCCACATGGTCGGCGTGATAGTGAGTGATGATCACATCGTCGATCTTCTTGAGGCCCAGCGACTTGGCGGCCGCGAGAATGCGGTCCACCCCGTCCTTGGCCCCGTCCAAGCCGTTCTTGACGCCGCCATTGAGTTCAACAGGGGAGCCCGCATCGATGAGCACCGAATGGCCTTCAGGGGTGACGTACAGCGTGCCGCCGTCGCCCTCCAGATCAAGGATCACCACCTTGAGGGTCTTGGCGGCGGCGTTCGCCGAACCGACCAGGGCGGCGTAGGCCAGCAGGGCCGAGAGCAGGATGTTGCGGATCATGGGCCTAGGCTCCCGGTTGTCTGGTCTCATTTTCCGCGTCAAACAGGAAGGCGCTGGGTTCGGGAATTCCGGACACCACCTTGCCGGTCGGCGACAGGCGGCCGGTCTTCTGATTGACCGCGAACTCGGTGACGTTGCCGGAATTCTCATTACCCACGAGCAGGAACTTGCCCGAGGGATCCAGCACGAAGGTGCGCGGCTGCGCGCCCCCGGTGGTGATGTTCTGAATCTGCTTGAGCTTGTGAGTCCGCGGATTGACGGCGAACACATTGATCGTGCCGTCCAGCGGCACGGACTTCAGCGTGGCGTCCACGCCATGGGTGGAGGTGTAGACAAACCGGCCGGTGTGATCGACGCGCACTTCCGACCCTTCGGTCTGCTGGCCCGGCTTGTAGCCGGTGTCGATGGGCAGGGACTGGATTTCCTTGATGGTCCCCTTGGCCGGATCGAACGCCGCCGTGGTCACCTGGGTGGAGCTGTCCATGATGTAGAGGAACTTGCCCGACGGATCGATGGCCAGGTGGCGCGGGCGCCACCGCTTGCCCGGAATGGGCGTGCCGACGAAGGGGTCGCCGTTTTGGGTCAGGGCGCCGGTCTTGGCGTTCAGGCGGTAGGCGGTCACCTTGCCCATGCCTACATTGCACGACAGGACGTAACGGTTGTCCGGCGTGATCATCACGCAATGAATGTGGGGATCGGTGGGGCTGAGGCCGTTTTCGTCCTTGGCCACGGCGGGTCCCTCAACGACGCCGATTTCCGGCGTGACGCTCGCGGCCTCGCCCAGAGAGCCATCGGCGTGAACCAGGAAGGTCGCGACGCTGGAACTGCCGAAATTGGCCACAACCACCACATTGCCGGTCTTATCGACCGACAGGTGCGCCGGGCCGACGCCCTTGGACGACACCGTGTTGAGGAAGGTCAGCTTTCCCGTTTGCGCATCGCGCGCATAGGCCGACACGCTGTTGCCCGTGGTCGGCTGGCCCTTGGCCGGATGCTCGTTGCCCGCATAAATGAAGCGGTGGGCATGATCCTGCGCGATCCAGGACGGATTGATCGCTTCCTGGATCAGGCCCAAGGGCTCCATGTCGCCGGTGGCGGGCGTGAAACGCAGGGCGTAAATGCCCTTTGCCGCTTGGCGCGTATAGCCGCCGACATAGACGATGTAGCTCTTGGCCACGTGGGGCTTGGCCGCAGCAGCGGCGGGTCCGGCCATCGGCGTCAGGGCCGCCGCAGCCAAGGCTAAGACGCCGGCGGCGCGCGCCAAATTGGTCTTAAGGTAAGTCATGGGTGCGTTTCCTGCGTTGGGACGTTTGGGCGATTTAAGTCGGCCGCCGGGTCGGATCAGCACAGGTTAAGGAACGAGCGGCCGCCAAAAACCGAAAGGCCGGCGCGCTTTGCAGCGGCCGGCCCCTGGGGTCGATTATTTCTCGGCTTCGAAAACGAAGGTGCTGGGTTCGGGCACATCCTTCAGGATTTTGCCCGTGGTTGTCAGCATCCCGGTCTTCTTATCCACCGCGAAGATCTCCACGGTGCCGGAATACTCGTTGCCCACGAACAGATAATTGCCCGAGGGATCGAACGCGAAAGACCTCGGCGAGTCCCCGCCGGAGGCGACGTGTTGCACCGGCTTGACCTTATGGGTGGCCGCATCGATGGCGTAGACGTTGATGGCGCCGTCCAGGTGGGCCGACTTGAGCGTCGCATCCACCGCACGCGCGGAGGTGTAGACGAACTTGCCGGCGTGATCGACGCGAATTTCCGAACCGCTCCAGGATTGATTGGCCGGTCCGCCCGGCTCAATCGGGACCGACTGGATGAACTTCATGGCGCCGGTCTTGGCGTCGTAAGAGGCGGTCGTCACCTGCATCGAGCTGTCGTTGATGTAGATGTACTTGCCGGTAGGATCGAACGCCAGGTGGCGGGGGCGCCAACGCATGTTGGGCAAGGGCGTGGCGGTGAAGGGCTCGCCGGCCGCCTTCAGGGCGCCGGTCTTGGCGTTCAGATGATAGGCGGCGACCTTGCCCATGCCGATATTGCAGGTCAGGACGTAACGATTGTCCGGCGTGATCATCACGCAGTGAATATGCGAGTCCGTCGGGCTGAGGCCGTTCTCATCCTTCGGCACCTGGACGCCCGCCGCCTTGCCGACCTGAACGATATTTGACACCCGTTCGCCGATGGACCCGTCCGCGTTGAGCTTGAACGTCGCTACGCTGCCGGCGCCGAAGTTGGCCACCGCCAGGATCTTGTTGGTCTTGTCGACAGCCAGGTGAGCGGGACCATCGCCTCCGGACGGGACCCTATTCAGCAGGGTCAGCTTGCCGGTCTTGGCGTCGCGTGCATAGGCGGTGACGCTGTTGCCGGATTCAGGCGCGCCTTTGGTGGCGTGCTCATTGGCGGCGTAGAGAAAGCGGTGATCGTGCGACGGCTCCAGCCAGGACGGATTAACCGCCCCCTCGATCAGGCCGAGCGAAGTGATATCGCCAGTCGCCGGTGAAAAACGGTAGGCATAGATGCCCTTGCCGGAAATGCGGGTGTAGCCGCCCACATACACGACATAGCTCTTGGCAATGTGGGGCTTGGAGGGCGCAGCGGCATTTGCCGCCATGGGCCCGAGCAGGGCGGCGGACAGCGCGATGCCGCCCAGGGCGCGAGCGGCGCTGTGTTGAAACGTCTTCATGGGGATTCCTAGGTTTCCTGCCTTTTGATTATTACGAGCAGTGAAAGCAGCAGCCGGCCTAAAGCTCAAGCGGAAAGAGCAACCCGCACCGATCCGGTGATCGATGCGGGCGCCCGGTCGTGGCTTAGTAGGTGTACTGAATCCGCACGCCGAAGGTGCGCGGATCGCCGACGGCGCCGGCGAAGATCGTCGCCGCCTGGTTGCCCACGAAGTAGCGGGTGTCGGCCATGTTCTTGCCCCACACCGCCACGGTCCAATGGCTGTGCGGAGGGCTATAGCCAATGGAGCCGTTGACGACTGTGTAAGGCTTCTGAGCGGCCAGATCGAAGTTGGTCGGGTCGAAGTACATTTTTCCGGTGTATTGGAATTCTCCCCGGACAAACACATTCGCCCCATCAGCCAGATCGAAGTCCTTTTGCACCGCTAGACTCATGGCCAGCGGCGGGGCGTCGACCAGGGTCTTACCGCTCACATCAATGACCTTGCCCCCAGGGGTCGTGATGATCTTCGACGCCGGCAGAAACGGCGTGAAGGGCGACGGGAAGCTATAGGCGTTGAAGCTGACGTATTTCGCGTCGAGCAGGGTGGCGTGCAGATCGACGGTCAGGCCCGGCTGAGGCTTATAGCTGATGGTCGCCTCCAGGCCGTTGGTGCGCGCGTCGCCGGCGTTGGACGTCGATACGGTCGAGGGACCGATGGAGGACTTAAACTGCAGGCCTTTCCACTGATAGCGGAAGTAAGCCAGGTTCACCCGCAGAGTATGGTCGAACCAGTCGCTCTTGATGCCGGCCTCATAGGCCCACATGAACTCCGGGCCATAGAACAGAGCCGGCCCGATGGCGCGGCCGGTTTCGTTGAAGCCGCCGCTCTTATAGCCGTTGGTGGCGGTGGCATAGAGCAACATGTCCGGCGTGGCCTGCCAGTCGATCCCGAATTTTGGGGTCAGGGCGTGGGCATTGTAGACGATGTCGGCGACGAACAAGCCCGGCTGCGGCGCGATCGTGTTGGAAATCTGCAGGTGGTTGGGCGCTCCGGGATTATAGACCTCACTGAAGTTGTAGGTATTAAGCCCTTTCTGTTCCTGGGTATAGCGAGCGCCGGCGGTGATGCTGATCGTCGGTGTGATTTGATACTTTTCTTGAATAAACGCAGCCCGCGAGACGGTGGGGTCAAAGGTGTTCTGACCGGTCACAGAGCCGGCAGAAGCCGCAGTGACCTTGGCGTTGCCCCCCGGATTTACCGCGAAGACCTCATAGTACTGATGATCGTAATAGTAATATAAACCCGCGACCCCTGAAATCGGTCCGTAATTGTGGATCAGGGTGAACTCTTCGCTGAGCTGATACTCGTAATATTTCTGCGGACCGAAGCTGTAAGCAACCTCAGTCGCGGAGCCCTGGCCGGCGATGCTTTGATCCGTGCGGCCAGCGGCAAGCGATTTCAGGGTCAGGTGATCGTTCAGCTTCCAGGTCAACTCATCATTCAGGCCATAAGCCTGTTCGTGGTTGAAGGGGTTGGCCGCATAAACAATCGTGCGCATATCGCCGATGTGGCTGACGAATAGAGGCGCGAAGGCGCTGAACGCGCCAACGACGCCGTTGCTGACGTTGGCCACCGGGATATTGGCCGTCTGCCAGAACTCATTCGTATAGATGTAATCGGCCCGGACGGTGTTGGTGATGTCCGGGGTAACCTCCCAGCGAACTTGTGCGCGGGCCGCTGTTCGGTTGGCGCTGTCGGCGTCGCCCACGCCAGGCACGGCGTTGTGCAGAAAACCCTTATGCTCAAAATGGGAAATCGCGAGGGACGCCTGCATGTTGTCGGCTATGGGACCCGACACGGCCGCTTGCTCGTCTATCAGGGCGAAGTTGCCTAGGCTGAGGGTGTTATTGAAGGTGAAGGTCTTGGACGGGGTTTTGGACACGAAGTTGACCGCGCCCCCGGTGGAGTTACGTCCAAACAGCGTGCCCTGGGGACCTTCCACCACTTCGATCCGGTCCAGATCGTTGAAGCTCGCCTGGGTGGCGATGGTGGGCCGCGCCAGGAACACGCCGTCCATATAGAGGGATACATCGCCGTCGTTGGCATTGAAGCCGCCAACCCCGCGAATGAAAATGCGCACCTGGCTGCCGTTGATCTGATACTTCAGACTGGGCACCTGCAGTTCCAAATCGCGGAAGGTCGCGATGCCGCTTTTCTTCAGATCCGCGCCGCTGACCACATCGACCGAAATGGCGGTCTTCTGCAGATTCGTCGCGCCCGTCTTGGTGGCTGTGACCACCACGTCGCCGATACCCTTGTCGGCGCTCTGAGCATGAGCCGCCAGAGCCGGCGCGAAGGCCAAAGCCGTTAGGGCCGTACCGGCCAACATACTGAACCTACGCATCACTTTTGCCTCCCTCGGATTTTCCGAAAACGTTGTTCGTTTTCCTATGATTTAACTGACGAACCACCAAGTAACACTGTTATATAAGTTGTAGCTACAGTCTTGATCGCGACAACTGGAACGTTTTTCAGAGTTATACAAACAAAAGTCAATCCTCAGGGGCCGCCGCCGAACGGCCTTACTCCGCAGGCCACAAAAAAGCCGGCGCCTCGAGGAGGCGCCGGCCGAAGGGCGGTCCGCATCGGTCTGGTGACCGACGCGGGCGCTGAGCTCTGGTGATTAGTAGGTGTAGTTGACGCGCAGGCCGAAGGTGCGCGGATCGCCGACGGCGCCGCAGAGGCAGCCGCCGCCCGTTTGGGCGCCGACCACGTACCTGGTGTCGGCCATGTTCTTTCCCCAGATGGCCACGGTCCAGTGGCTATTCGCGGGGCTATAGCCAATGGAGCCGTTGATGATGCTGTAGGCGCGTTGGCTATCGACCTCAACGTTGGTTGGGTCGAAGTAGACCTTGCTTTGGAAGTTGTATTCGCCGCGGAAGAACAGGTCCGCGCCGTTGGCGAGGTCGAAGTCCTTCTGAACGGCCAGGCTGAGGGACACCTGCGGCGCCTCGGCCAGGGTATTGCCGCTGGCGTTGTAGAGGTTACCGTTGCCGTTGGCGTCGGTGTACAGGCCCTTCCCAACCGGTTGACCATTGACCGTGGTCGTCTTGGCCAGGAACGGCCGCATGTTCGACGGAACGCTATAGGAGGGGAAGCTGACGTATTTGGCGTCCAACAGGGTGGTGTGGAAGTCGACGGTCAGACCCGGCGCCGGCTTGTAGGTGATGGCCGCTTCCAGGCCGTTGGTGCGGGCGTTGCCAGCGTTGGACGTCACTATGGTTTGCGGCGCGATCGAGGCGCTGAACTGCAGACCCGACCACTGGTAGCGGAAGAAGGTCAGGTTAATCCGCAGGGTGTGGTCGAACCAGTCGGAGCGAATGCCGGCCTCATAGGCCCACATGTTTTCCGGACCGTAGAGCGAGCCGAGCGGCGGGGGCAGGTTGTAGGAGACAGGCGTGGGCGCGTAACCCGGAGCGGCGTTGCCTGGGCAGGTGGCCGTCACCTGGCCCGCCGGCGGCTGGCCAGTTTGACCGGTCGAGAGACACCAGCGTCCGGTCTCGTTAAAGCCGCCGCTCTTGTAGCCGCTGGTCGCGCTGGCATAGAGCATGATGTCCGGCGTGGCCTGCCAATCGACCGCGATCTTCGGGGTCGCCGAGTGCGCCACATAGGTCAGATCGTTGTAGAACCGGCCCGGCTGCGGCTGAATCCAGCTGGGGAACGTGCCGTCGTTCGGGTAGCCCGGAGCGTAGATCGCGCTATAGCTGTAGGTGTTGAAGGTCTTGGCATCCTCGGAGTAGCGCGCGCCGACGGTGAGCTTGAGCGTGGGCGTGATGTGGTAGCTTTCCTCGGCGAAGATCGCCCTGGAGGTGGTCGGGTCCAAGGTGTCCTGACCAGTGATAAAGCCGGCGGTCGGATCGGGAATCTTGATAGTGCCGCCGGGGTTAACGCCGGAGGCAATATAGTGGTTGTTGTCCAGGTAATAGTAGACGCCGACGACTCCGGACAAAGGCCCAAACTGGTGGATTAGGTTGAATTCCTGAGAGAGCTGATATTCGTAGAACAGCTGGGGGCTGGCGATGGAGTAGATGATCTGGCCGGTATTGCCTTGGTCCTGCCGGCTGAAGTCGGTGCGGCCCGCAGTGAGCGACTTCAGGGTCAGATGGTCGTTCAACTTCCACACAAACTCATCGTTCACGCCGTAAGCAATTTCATCGTTATGCGGCAGACGGCCGTAGACGATGTTGTTCAGATCGCCGATGTGTCTCTCCAACAAGGGGTCGTAGTTGAAAGCGCAAAGGCTGCCATTCCCTGAAGACGCTCCCGTATAGGGCGTCGTACAGCCGGCCGTGATGCCGACGGCCTTGCCGCTGCTGACGTCGGCCAGCGGGTTCTGACCGGTCTGCCAAGTCTCATGGGTGTAGATGTAATCGGCGCGCAGGGTGTTGGTGATGTCGGGCGTCACCTCCCAGCGGAGCTGGCCGCGAACGCCTAGGCGGTTGGCAGAGTTGCCGTTGCCCACGCCCGGGACGAGGTTGTGCTGATATCCGTCGTGTTGGAATTTGCTGATCGCCAGGGACGCCTGAATGTTGTCGGCGATCGGGCCCGAGATGGAGAACTGCTCGTCGATCAGGGCGAAATTGCCCACGGACAGGGTGTTATTGAAGGTAAAGGTCTTGGACGGCGTCTTGGAGATGAAGTTGATCGCGCCGCCGACCGAGTTTCGTCCGAACAGGGTGCCTTGCGGGCCCTTGAGCACTTCGACCCGATCCAGGTCGTTGAAGGTCGCCTGGGTGGCCGCAGTCGGGCGCGCGAGCATGACGCCGTCGATATAGAGCGACACTTCGCCGTCGTTGGAGTTGAAGCCGCCGACGCCGCGGATATAGACGCGCGGGTTGGTGCCGTTGGTCAGCAGCTTCACGCTGGGCATGGTCATCTGCAGATCGCGGAAGGTGGCGATGCCGCTTTTCTTCAGTTCGGTGCTGCCCAGCACATCGACCGCAAGCGGCGTCTTCTGCAGATTCGTGGCGCCCGTCTTGGTCGCCGTGACCACCACGTCGCCGATGCCCTTATCGGCCGCGTGAGCCGCCAACGCCGGGGCCAGCGCCAAAACGGTCAAGGCCGTACCGGCCAACATATTGAACTTGCGATTCATTCAGTCCTCCCTGCTTGATTCCACTGTGGAAAGCCTATCCCTGCATTCCACGCTTTGAACTTCGTGAATCCGACCAGCGAATTGTGGCTTCGCCAGCGTTCCACGCGATCTATTTGTGCGGATCCCGAGTTGGTCCCAGAATCCGCGATTGGGGTTTGTCGGTTTTGACGGACAAAAGGTCAAGTCACGAGAACGCCGTTTGCCGACGATACGTCAAATTTGTCGAGATAATGGCGCCGGCGCCACAGTGGAGCTGGGCCTTGCCAATTGCGGAATTTCAAGTTCATTGCCATGCGAGCCTGCGCAAAGCCGGGCAAGCGTGCGGGAGGATTGAATGGTTGCGCTGTCCAGACGCAAGGCCTTGGCCCTGCCGATGTTCGCCTATCTGGCTTCGCTCTTACCGGGGCGCGCCCGAGCTGCTGCAGGCGCCAACGTGGATTGGCTGAACTATGGCGGCGACAAGGCCAGCACCCACTATTCGCCACTTGAGCAGATCAACGCGGACAACTTCAAAAGCCTTGAGGTCGCTTGGCGCTTTGCCGTCAGCCCCTTTGGCGCCCAGCGTGAATATACTCTGCAGGTGACGCCCCTGGTCGCCAACGGCAAGATGTACCTCACGGCCGGCATGCGAAGGGACGTGGTCTCAATCGACGCCGCCACCGCCGAAGTTCTGTGGGTCCACCGGGAGGATGAAGGCCAGCGGGGCGCCAAGGCGATCGCCCGAAACGCCGGACGCGGCTTGGCCTATTGGACCGACGGCAAGGAGGAGCGTATCCTCTATGTCACCCTCGGCTACCAACTGGTGGCGCTGGACGCCAAGACCGGCCGGCGCATTGCCGAATTCGGCGAGGGCGGAATCGTCGATCTGCGCCAAAACGACGATCAGGAGATGGACCTGATCTCCGCCGACATCGGCTTAAACGCAACGCCCATGATCGGCAACGACGTGGTGGTGATCGGCGCGGCGACCAGCGACGACGCCGTCTCGCCCATCCACAAGGACGTCAAAGGCTATGTGCGCGGCTTTGACGTGCGCACCGGCAAGCGCCTGTGGATCTTCCACACCATCCCCCAGAAGGGCGAGTTCGGCTACGACACCTGGCCTGGCGGAACGGATAAGGTGGGCAATACCGGCGACTGGGGACAGACCTCCATCGATGAGGACCTAAACCTTGTCTATCTGGGCGTTGAGCTGCCGACCAACAACTACGCGGGTCAGCAGCGCCAGGGCGCCGGACTGTTCGGGGAGTCCATCGTGGCCCTGGACCTGCACACCGGCGAGCGCAAGTGGCACTACCAACTGATCCATCATGGCCTGTGGGATTACGACATCCCCTGCGCGGCGATCCTTTGCGACATCCCGGTCAAGGGAAAGATTGTGAAGGCGCTAGCGCAGCCGACGAAGCAGTCGTTTCTCTATGTGCTTAATCGCGAAACCGGCGAGCCGATCTGGCCGATCATGGATCGCAAGGTTCCTAAGGGCGATGTGCCGGGCGAGTGGTACTCGCCGACCCAGCCCATCCCCACCAAGCCGGCGCCGCTGGACCGGCAGGGCTTCACCGCCGCCGATGTGATCGACTTCACGCCCGAGCTTCACGCGGAAGGCCTGCGGCTGATCAAGAACTATGTGACGGGGCCGATCTATACCCCGCCGTCGCTGTTCAAGCGCGACGGGACCTGGGGCACCTTGGCCAGCCACCGCACCGGCGGCTGCGCTTGGCCGGGCGGCTCCTACGATCCGGAGACCTTCACCGCCTATATCTATACCAAGAACGAAATCGACCTGACGGCCATCCAGCATAACACCGATATGGCCCGATCAGACTTTGAGTGGATCATGTCCAGCGCCCCGCCCAAGGGCGATCCTCCGCTCGTCCGAGACGGCTTCAAGCCGGCGCAGACGACCGTTCAGGGCCTGCCCCTGCCCAAGCCGCCCTATGGGCGCATCACGGCGGTGGACCTGACCAAGGGCGAGTTCGCTTGGCAGAGGGCTCACGGCGAGACGCCCGATGCGGTCCGCAATCACCCCGCGCTGAAGGGCCTCAACATTCCGCGCACCGGCCAGGCCGGCATTGTCGGCCCCATGGTCACCAAGACCCTGGTGATCTGCGGCGATCCGGCGGTGACCACCGCTGCATCTGGCAAGCGCGGCGCCATGCTGCGCGCCTACGACAAGAAGACCGGCGAGGAAATGGGGGCGGTCTATATGTCAGCGCCCCAGATCGGCAACGCCATGACCTATATGGTCAAGGGCGTGCAGTACATCGTGGTCGCCACCGGCGGGGGCAGCTTCGAGGGCGAGCTGGTGGCCTATAGGCTGCCAAGATCGGAGGCGACCGCGAAAATCGCGGCGCCATCAACACTTCAAGGGAGAGAACAGTGAAACCATGGATCCTGCTGGCCGCGACCGCCCTGTTGGCCGGTCCCGCCTTGGCGCAGCCTGTGCCCACCACGCCGCCGGACTACCCGGTCACCTTCATCCCGCACCAAGCGATTGAAGAGGCGATGGAGAAGAAGCGCGATGCGCTGGTGCTCAGCCAGCCCAACTTGGCGGTCGAAGGCGACGTTCGCGACAAGCCCGGCGACATCCAATTCCACGACGGCGTCACGGACGTGTTCTACATCACCGAGGGGGAGGCCACCTTGGTGCTGGGTGGCAAGTACGAGGGCGGCGTGCGAGCCGGACCGGACCAAGTCCACGGCGGCAAGATCATTGGCGGAACGACCTACCACGTGACAAAGGGCGACTGCATCGTCATCCCCTCGCGCACGGCCCACTGGTTCATGGAAGTGCCCAAGTCGGTGAAATATTTCACCGTGCGGGTGTGGGATCACCCCGCCGTCGCCGCCAAGCCCTGAGTAGATTGAACCACGAAGGGCGCGAAGGGGCGCGAGGCTAACAAACACACCGTCATGTATGGACGGCCCCCTTTGGGCAAGTGGCAAAAGTGGGCATGTGGTTCGGTTTGGTGCGGTCATGTATCCGGCCTGTTGATGCGGGCATTATGACCGCTGGCCTGCAGGGGTATCGCGGATGGGCTTCCAATCATCCTCGCGTGCTGGAGGCACGATGACGTGGCGGAGTGTGCCGATCCTGATTGCAACCGAAATTCCATGCTTTCTGTTTGCGCCTTACGCGGTT
>CAYVHP010000082.1:0-4699 GCA_964451265.1 uncultured Caulobacteraceae bacterium
GATCGCGCTCGCGCCATCCGGCCACGTCCCGCAATCGCCCCATCAGAAGGACCTTGAGCGCCATGTCAGCCGCCCGTCATGGACATGGACCGGCCCACCGCCGGCGCCTCGCCACGCCGTTCGATCCTGAAGTCGTGGCCCTTGGGCTTGCGGCCTAGGGCCTCGCGGATCGCCGCCAGAAGCGGGCCATCGTCCTGGGGATGCTCGCGCAGGGGCGCGCGCAGATCCGCTTGATCGTCCTGACCCAGGCACATGAACAGGGTCCCGGTGCAGGTCACCCGCACGCGGTTGCAGGATTCACAGAAGTTGTGGCTGAGCGGCGTGATGAAGCCCAACCGACCGGCCGTCTCCTTGACCCACACATAGCGCGAGGGTCCGGCGGTGCGGTCCTCCAGAGGCTCGAGGGTCCAAAACGATTCCAGATCGGCCCGAACGTGCGACAGGGGCAGGTACTGGTCGGTGCGATCCGCCTCGATTTCCCCCAGCGGCATGGTCTCAATCAGGGTGATGTCCAACCCTCGCCCGTGCGCCCAGTCGATCATGGCGGGCAGGTCGGCGGCGTTGTCGTGTTTGAGGGCGACGGTATTGATCTTGACCTTGATGCCCGCCGCCTGGGCCGCCTGGATGCCTTCGAGCACACGCTTCAGGTCGCCGCCGCGCGTGATCCGGTTGAACGTCTTGGGGTCTAGGCTGTCCAGCGACACGTTCAGCCGCCGCACGCCGGCCTTGGCCAAGCCGGGCGCAAACTCAGCCAGGCGAGAGCCGTTGGTGGTGAGCGTCAGCTCGTCCAGTGCGCCGCTTTGCAGGTGTCGCGAAAGCCGCTCGACCAAGTCCATGAAGCCCTTACGCACCAGCGGTTCGCCCCCGGTCAGGCGCAGCTTGCGCGTGCCCAGACCGATGAAGGCCGAGCACAGCCGGTCGAGCTCTTCCAGGCTGAGCACCTCGGTCTTGGGCAGGAAGGATTGTTGTTCCGACATGCAATAGACGCAGCGCATGTCGCACCGGTCCGTCACCGACACGCGCAGATAGTCGATGCTCCGGCCGAAGGGATCGACCAGGGGCGCCGTCGCCGGTCGGGCGACCGGGCTCGTTGCGGGCGAAGGCGTGTCGAACGGGCTCATCGCCCTCAATATAGCGAGGATCATAGCGTGATACGAGCGCCGCCTCGGCCCAGCGAAGATGATCCCCGCCATTGACGCCCCGCCCCGGCCTGGGACAATGGCCTATGTCCGATATATCCGCCCCGTCCTGGACTGTTCCCGCATGGCCTGAGTTCGGCCTGACCGCCGATGTACGGCCCGCGCTGGCCGGCGCTGTGGCCGCAGGGAGGTCCAGCGTGCTGGTCAGCCTGCATGCCGTGGAAGGCGCCGCGCCCCTGGGCGAGGGCGCGCAGATGCTGTTCGACCAAGGGGCGGCGGCGGGCTTCCTATCCGGCGGCTGTGTTGAAGGAGACGTGGCCCTGCACGCCCTGGGCGCTCTGCAGGACGGCCAGCCCCGTCGCCTGATCTATGGCCGGGGCGGGCCGCCGGATATTCAACTGCTGTGCGGCTCGCGTATCGAATTGCTGGCTGAGGTCATCTCACCTCACGATCCGGCGGCGGCACGCCTGCTCGCCCTGACCCAGGCGCGTAAGACGGCCCTGTGGCTGAGCGACGGGCTCAGACGTCTGTGTCTGGCGCAGGGTGACGACGAATCGGGGGTCCCGCTCGGCCTGCTTGAGGCCTTGGCCCAGGCGCAGGCGAACCCCGCGCCCGCAGGTGGGGCAGGCTCAGCCATCTACCGCCGCTATGCGCCGGCCTATCGTCTTGTGGTGGTCGGCGGCGATCCGATCACCCTGGCTATCGCCCGGCTAGCCGCCGACGCCGGGTTCGAAACCGCCCTCGTGCGGCCCAAGGGTCCGGTCGAGCCGCCACCGCTTCCGGGCCTGCGCTATTTTCGGGGCGAGGTCGCGCAAGCCTTTGAGGACCTGCGGCTGGATCGCTGGACCGCCGTGGCCGTGGCGACCCATGACATAGACATCGACCATAACGCCCTCGCTTTGGCCTTGCCCTCCCCCTCAGCCTACGTCGGGGCGCTTGGCAGTCGTCGGCGGCTGCCCGAGCGTTTGGCGAGACTGAGGGCGGAGGGACTGAGCGAGGACTCCATCGCCAGGCTCAAGGCGCCCATCGGTCTCAATATCGGCGCGCGCGCGCCCTGGCATATCGCTGTTTCCGTGGTGGCCGAGGCGATCCAGACGCTGGAGGCCCAAGAAGCCAAGGTGGTCTGGCCCGCCGCCCTCGAGCAGGCGTGAGCGCGCTTTACGCCCTGGTCCTGGCGGCGGGTCTGGGCTCACGTTTTGGCGGGCGAAAACTGCTGTCGCCCTGGCGCGGCGGCGTCTTGCTCGACGGCGCCTTGGCTGTGGCCCTGGATAGCCCGGCCGAGGCGGTCTTTCTGGTCATCGGCTCGGATGGGGCCGAGGTGGCGTCGGCGGCCCAAACGCTCGCGCAAACGCGAGGTCAGGCCAACCGGCTGAGGATCGTCGAGGCGGCTGATTTTGCCGATGGTCTGTCGGCCTCTCTGCGCGCGGGACTGGCGGCCTTGCCGGCTGAAGCCTCGGGTGTGCTGGTGTTCCTCGGCGACATGCCTGTGGTCCCGCGCGATCTCGACGCACAACTGGCCCAAGCGCTTGCCGTCGGCGCCCTCGCTTCGGCGCCGATCCGCAATGGCCAAAGGGGCAACCCGGTGGGCTTGTCGAGCGCTCTGTTCGCGCAATTGACCCAGCTGACCGGCGATAAGGGCGCGCGCGCGGTGCTGGATGGGCTGGGGGCGCAGCTGACATTGATCCCAACCGAAGACGACGGCGTTCTGATCGATGTGGATAGGCCGGGCGAAGCGCCCGCTTAAGCTTGCGGCGGCGACCCGGCGCATGGCTTGATGGAGCACGGTTGCCGAGATGAGGGACGCATGGCTGAGACGGTAGGAGACGGCTTTGTCCTGTTCGGCGGGGGCGGGGACCTGTCCCTGCGCATGTTGTTTCCGGCCCTGGCCTTTCTGGAATGCGAAGACCTTCTGCCCGCCGGCCTGCCCGTTCTGGCGACCGGCCGCTCGTCGATGGACGACGACGCCTTCCGGGCGCGCATCCGGCTGGACCTGGAGAAACGCGCGCCTCAGACCGTCAGCAACGGCGCCGCTGACCGCTTGCTGCAACGGGTCCACTACTTCGCCGCCGACGCGACTCAAGCGCAGGAGGTCAAGGCTCTGGGCGCCCGCATGGCCGAGCTCGGCATCTCGCGCCCGGTCTACTACCTGGCCGTTTCGCCCAGCCTGTACAGCGGCATCTGCGATAGCCTGAGGGCGTCGGGTCTGACCAAAGACCCTGCGCGAGTGGTGATGGAGAAGCCCATCGGCAAGGACCTGGCGTCCTCGCGCGCCATCAACGAGACCGTGGCGGCGGCCTTCAGCGAAGACCGGGTTTTCCGCATCGATCACTACCTGGGCAAGGAGACGGTGCAGAACCTGATCGCCCTGCGGTTCGCCAACACCCTGTTTGAGCCGCTGTGGAACAACCTGACCATCGATCACGTCCAGATCACCATCGCCGAGACCCAGGGCGTGGGCGACCGGTGGCCCTACTACGACGAATACGGCGCCATGGGCGACATGGTGCAGAACCACATGATGCAGCTGCTGTGTCTGGTGGCCATGGAGCCGCCCTCGGACCTACAGCCCGACTCCGTGCGCAATGAGAAGGTCAAGGTGTTGCGCTCCCTGCGGCCGGTCACCCGCGCGGACGTGCAGCAGTTCGTGGTGCGGGGGCAGTACGGTCCCGGCGTGGCGGGCGGCCATCCGGTGGCCGGTTACGCCGAGGAGAAGGGCTCATCTAGCGAGACCGAAACTTTCGTGGCCATCCAGGCCCACATCGACAACTGGCGCTGGGCGGGGGTGCCGTTCTTCCTGCGCACCGGCAAACGCCTGCCGGACCGCGACACCGAGATATTCATCCAGTTCAAGCCGGTGCCCCATTCCATTTTCTCGGGCGAGAGCCGACAGGACCTGGTGCCCAATCAGCTGCTCATCCGCCTTCAACCCGAAGAAGACATCGTCCTTAGTCTGATGAACCAGGCGCCGGGTCTGAGCCTGGAGGGCATGCGGTTGGAAAGCTTGCCGCTTAGCCTCAGCCTGACCAAGATCCACACCGCACGCCGCCGCATCGCCTATGAGCGCCTGTTGCTCGACGCTCTCAACGGCAACTCCACCCTGTTCGTGCGCCGCGATGAAATCGAAGAGGCATGGGACTGGGTGGACGGGGTCAACGACGCCTGGCGCCGTTCAGGCCAATCGCCCAAGCCCTATCCGGCCGGCTCCTGGGGTCCCGCCGGCGCCTTCGCCCTGATCGAACGCTCCGGCAGGACCTGGCATGACGATTGAAACCCAGACGCCACCCTTCCCCCTTGATAGAGGGCAATCGCATATCAGCTTTTGCGACCTCTCCCGCTTGCGGGAGAGGGGGACCACGAAGTGGTGGAGAGGGCGTGCCCGTGGCAAACGTCCTCAGCTGAGCCTTCAGTGCGGCGGTACGCCCCCTCAGTCGCTTCGCGACAGCTCCCCCGCCAGCGGGGGAGCTCGCGTGTTTCACAAAGGTCGAGCTCTAAATAGGCCCTGCTCATCTTACGAGAGCGCCTCCCCCTCGAGGGGGGAGGAGGCCCGATGATGATCGAAC
>CAYVHP010000083.1:0-8611 GCA_964451265.1 uncultured Caulobacteraceae bacterium
TGGTTAAGGCCGGTGGGTTGACTGTCAGACTGAAGGTCTCGAACGCGGTCTGCGCCGTCGGCGTGGTCTGGTCGGTGGCTGTGACGGTGAAGGTGGTCGCGGACAGCAGGGTGGTCGGCGTGCCGGTGATCTGACCGGTGGAGGTGGAGAAATTCAGGCCCGTGGGCAGGGTTGCGCCGGACAGGGCGTAACTGATCGTGCCGACGCCCCCCGAGGCCGTCACCGGCGTGAACGCTGTCGCGGCGGTTCCGGACGTCAAGGTCGTGCTCGCCACCGCCTGGGTCGTCGACAGCGTCGGAGCGGTGACCTTCAAGCTTAAGGGCTTGGACGAGGTCTGGGCCGTGGGAGTGGCCTGGTCCGTGGCGGTTACGATAAAGGTGGTGGCCGCCAGAAGGGTCGTCGGCGTGCCGGTGATCTGGCCTGTGGAGGTGGAGAAGTTCAGGCCCGTGGGCAGAGTCCCGCCCGACAGGGCGTAGCTGATCGTTCCGAAACCCCCTGACGCCGTCACTGGTGTGAAGGGCGTCGCGGCGGCGTTCACCGGCAGGGTCGTGTTCGCCACCGCCTGGGTCGTGGTTAAGGCCGGTGGGTTGACTGTCAGACTGAAGGTCTCGAACGCGGTCTGCGCCGTCGGCGTGGTCTGGTCGGTGGCGGTCACCGTGAAGGTTGTGGCGGACAGCAGGGTCGTGGGCGTGCCGGTGATCTCGCCCGTCGCGGTCGAGAAACTGAGGCCCGTTGGCAGGGTTGCGCCGCTAAGCGCAAAGGTCACGGTCCCGTTCCCGCCTGAGGCCGTCACCGGCGTAAACGGTGTCGCGGCGACCCCGACGGTCAGGGTTTTGCTCGCCACCGCCTGGTCCACAGTTAGACTGGCGGCGTCGACCGTCAGGCTGAAGGTCTGGGACGACGTCTGAGCTGTCGGCGTGGTCTGATCAGTGGCCGTGACCGTGAAGGTGGTCGCCGCCAGCGGGGTTGTGGGCGTGCCGGTGATCTCGCCCGTCGCGGTCGAGAAGCTGAGGCCGGTCGGTAATGTCCCGCCCGACAAGGCGTAACTTATTGTTCCGAAGCCTCCCGAAGCCGTCACCGGGGTGAACGCCGTCGCAGTCACGCCGACAGATAAGGTCGTGCTCGCCACAGCCACGGTTGTATCCAGGGATGGCGGGTCCACGGTCAGGCTGAAGGTCTGGAATGAAGTCTGCCCCGTCGGCGGGGCCTGATCGGTCGCCGTCACGGTGAAGCTGGTGGTCGGCAGCAGGGTGGTGGGCGTGCCGGTGATCTCGCCTGTGGCGGTCGAGAAGCTAAGGCCCGCAGGCAAGGTCCCGCCCGACAGTGCGTAACTGACCGTTCCGAAGCCGCCCGACGCCGATACTGGCGTGAATGCCGTCGCTGCCACGCCGGCCGTCAAAGTCGTACTCGGCGCAGCCACGCTCGTATTCAGGGGTGGCGGATCCACGGTCAGGCTGAAGGTCTGCGACGAGGTCTGGGCCGTCGGCGTGGTCTGATCGGTCACGGTCACCGTGAAGGTCGTTACCGTCAGAGGGGTTGTGGGCGTGCCGCTGATCTCGCCCGTCGCGGTCGAGAAACTGAGGCCCGTGGGCAGAGTCCCGCCCGACAGGGCGTAGCTGAGCGCGCCAAAGCCCCCGGAAGCCGTCACCGGCGTGAAGGACGGTGCGGCCGTGTTGGTGCTTAGGGTCGTGCTCGCGACAGATAGGGTCGTATTTAGCGGTGGCGGGACGACGGTCAGGCTGAAGGTCTGGGACGAGGTCTGCGGCGTGGGGTCCGTCTGATCGGTGGCGGTCACCGTGAAGGTCGTCGTGGAAAGGAGCGAGATCGGCGTGCCGGTGATCTCCCCTGTAGCGGTCGAAAAGCTGAGACCCGCAGGCAGGACGCCGCCCGACAAATCGTAACTGACCGTGCCCAAGCCGCCAGAGGCCGTCACGGGTGTGAAGGGTGTCGCGGCCACGCCCGCAGTCAGGGTTGTGCTAGCGACGACCTGGGTCGCACTTAAGCTCTGGGCAAACGCCGGCGTCGCGCAGGCCAGCCCAATCGCCAAGACAATCGCGAAAAACGCGCTGAACCGCGCAGCCGCACGCGCGCGAACAGCCTGGAAAAACGACACGCCCGCCCCTGAACACGATTAACAGCCGAACTGAGCCCTAACATCAGTGCGGCGAGGTTGCGAGTCGACCGCGGCCATTTTCGCGCGATTTCCCCTTTTTCAACCGAGGCTTGCGAAGTCAGCAGTCCTGGGCCGGGGGTCAGCTGTTGTGTTTCGGCTTAGCCGCTATCCCTTCCGCCACGCCGGCCAAAGCAGCTTTTTGGCCTTTACGCGCACCCTCAGCAGGTGATGGCGCGCGGCGATATAGAGATAGCCGTCCGCGCCGATCTCACAGTTTCTCAGGGGGTCGCCGGCGCGAATGATGCCGATGAGTTTGCCCTGCGGCGTGTAGATCGACACCCCGTCGCCGGAGGTCGCCCACACATAACCGCGCGTATCCACGCGCAGGCCGTCGCCGTCGCCCGGGCCGTGCTGCATGTCGATGAACTCGCGCTTGTCGGCGACTTGCCCGTGCGCGTCCAGCGTCAGAGCGAACCAGCGGCCCTTGTCGTCGCGGTCGTATTTGTCGGTGACATACAGGGTGCGCCCGTCGGGCGACAGGCCGATGCCGTTGGGCGACAGGTTCCCGTTCACCAGGCTGACTGTGTTGTCCGGCGCGATGCGGAACACGCCCTGATAGTCCATCTCGCGCAGGGGCGATTTGACCCCGCCGATCAGGCCGAAGCAGGGGTCGGTGAAATAGATCGAGCCGTCTTTGGCCAGGACCACGTCGTTGGGGCTGTTGAATTTCTTGCCCTCGAACGTCGAGCACAGCACGGTCTTCTTTTTGGTTTTCAGGTCGATCACGCCGACGGTGCGTCCGCCGCTGCCGGCGAAGATGATCCCGCCGCGCCCCAGGCACAGGCCGTTGGTTCCCACCTCATTGATCCCGGGGTCGGGCGTTCCCTCGATGCCGCTGGGGGTCAGCCAGACTGAGCCGCCGTCCTTTGCGTTCCAGCGTCTGATGGCGTTTGAGCGAACGTCCGAGGACAGAAGATAGCCGTCCGGACCGCCCACCCACACCGGCCCCTCGCACCAGCTATAACCGTCCAGCGCCAGCTCAACCGGGGCGTCCGCGTCGATCAGGGCGTCCAGCTCGGGGTCCAGCTGCTCGACGCGACCCACGGCCGGGCGCGCTTGGGCGCGAGCGCTTGAGGCGGCCAATCCCGCCGCCGCTCCGGCGACGAAGGCGCGCCGCGTGGGCGTGAAGGAAGGGGGTTGCACGGGCGTTTCCTCCGGCTTTTGTTGGCGGAGACTGGACACTGACGGGACCGATTTTTCAAGTCGGGTCCAGGGGTAAAGGCGGGTTTGGGCCTGCCGGCTCTAAGCGATCATCAGATCATCGTCCGCTTCGATCTGCGGGACCGGGGTCAAGGCCGCTTGTATCGAGGCCAATAGCAGGTGGGGCCTGATCGGCTTTTCAACATAGCCGTCGAAGCCGGCGTCGAGCAGTTGTTCGCGGTTGCCGGTCATGGCGTCGGCCGTCAGGGCGATCACCGGCATATCAGGCCGGCCGGCGCGGCCCGCGCGGATTTCCGCCAGGGCCTTCAGGCCGTCCAGCACCGGCATGTGGATGTCCATCAGGACAAGGTCAAATACGCCCGACCGCAGGGCGTCCAGTCCCACCGCCCCGTTTTCCGCGAAGGCCAGTCGCCAGCCCGTCGGCTCAAGCAGCGCCTGGGCCACCGCCCGGTTCATCGGGTTGTCCTCCACCACGAGGATGGAGATTTCCCCGCCGCCGCCGTGGACCCAGCCCAGGTCGCCGCTCAACGCCGTCGGCGCCGTCGGCGGGGCGCAGGCGGTGATCGGCAGACTCAGTTCGAAGCTGGCGCCAGGACCGTGCCGGTCGACCAGAGTCAGGTCGCCGCCCATGGCCCGCGCCAGATCCCGCGAAATGGCCAGTCCAAGGCCCGTGCCGCCATGCCGCCGCGCTACGCCGCCGTCGCCTTGGGAGAACCGCTGGAACAGTTTGGACCGCGCCGCTTCGGTCAGGCCGGGACCTGTGTCGTCCACGCGGAAGATCAGGGTCGGGGCGCCCTCGGCGTCAACATCAGAGCGCAGGCTCAAGCTGACGTCGCCGGTTTCGGTAAACTTCAGGGCGTTGGACACCAGATTGGCCAGGACCTGCTTCAAGCGCAGAGGGTCGGCGGAAATCCAGTGCGGGACCTCGGCGCGAATAGACAATCTCAGGCCAATGTCCTTAGCCGCCGCCGCCGGGGCGAACAGGCCCCGAATGTCCTCCGCCAAGCCGTGAATGTCGGTGGGGGCCGGGGCGATCTCCATTCGGCCGGCTTCGATCTTGGTCAGGTCGAGAATGTCGTTGAGGATCGACATCAGGCCGTCGCCCGACCGCGTGATTCCTTCCAGCAAACTCTGCTGCTTGGCGGTCAGGCCCGTGCTTCCCAGGGCGTGGGCCAGGCCCAGCACGCCGTTGAGCGGAGTGCGCAGTTCGTGGCTCATCATGGCGAGGAAGTCGGATTTGGCCTGGCTGGCGGTTTCGGCGTCCAGGCTGGCCTGTTCCAGCTCCTTGTGCCGATTGAAGGTCGTCAGGGCCGAGATCAAGGTGTGGATGAGGGACAGCAGCACCGCGCCTTCGATCGTGATGCGGGCTTGTGGCGAGATGCCCGCCGTGATCAGCGGCGCCAGGACGATAGCCGCGACCGGCGGTCCGCCGGTGAGTAGGAAATGGCCCGGGAATTTACTGCAGGACGCCTGGGCGTAGAGGAACATGCCTGTCCATACGGCCAAGGCCGCCAGTCGCAGATCGTGGTTCGGATTGATCCAACAGGCCGCAGCTATGGCCACCCATCCCGCGCTCGCCGAGAGGGAGCCGACAATGCGGAGCCGCCGGGTAAAGCGGCCGGGGGTCATGATCTGCCGTTTCAGGATGCGCCGCAGGCACAGTTCCAGGGCCACCATCGCGGCGCCCCAAAAGCACACCAGGCGCCAGTCCAGGGTCGGGAGAATAGCGACGAAAAAGAAGCCGATGAACGCAAAGCGCGCGGGAGAAAGCTTTAACCCCCCCCTGGCGGTGGCGTCATATTCAGGTCCATAGGCGAGGTACTTGCCCAGGGCCCGCAATCGGGTCAGCGCTTGCGACATGGCGGCACTATGACGCGCAGAGGCGAAAAATCACTTAATGGCCAAATGGCCAGGGCGCCGCTCCGCAAGGGACCCAAATGTCTTGACATAAAGACATAAGGATATCTTTATATGAACTATGACGATGAGGGCCGTTCAGGCGATCGAGATTCTGCGGGCGACCGGCGAGCCTTCCCGCTTGCGCATCCTCGCCCTGCTCGCCCGCGGCGAGCTGGCCGTGATGGAACTGTGCCATATTCTGGATCAAAGCCAGCCCCGCGTCTCGCGGCATTTGAAGCTGCTCAGCGAAGCGGGCCTGGCTGAACGGTTTCCGGACGGCGCCTGGGTGTTCTACCGACTCACGGGCGAGGCGGGCCCTCGCGCCGCCGTGCTCGATCTACTCGCCATGATCGACCCCGCCGATCCGGTGTTGGCGCGCGATGCGGAGCGCTTGGCCGAGGTGCAGGCGGGCCGATCCGAAGAAGCGGCGGCCTATTTCGCCCAAAACGCCGCCCACTGGGACGAAATCCGTTCGCTCTACGTGGACGAAGCGGAGGTGGAAGAGGCTCTGCGCCAGGCTGCCGGCCCCGGGCCGTTCCGGCGGATGATCGACCTGGGCTCCGGTTCAGGGCGAATGCTCACGCTGTTTGGGCCTCATGCTGACAGCGCCATTGGCCTGGATTTGTCGCAGCAGATGCTCAACATCGCGCGCGCCCAGACCGCCAAGGCCGGCCTGAACCAATGCGAGCTGCGCCACGGCGACATCCTCGCCACCCGCCTGCCGGACGGCTACGCCGACCTGGTGGTGGTGCATCAGGTGCTGCATTATTTGACCGATCCGGCGGCCGCCGTGGCGGAAGCCGCGCGCTTGGTGGCGCCGGGCGGCAGGCTGGTGATCGCCGACTTCGCGCCGCACCGGCTGGAATATCTGCGCGAGCAGCACCAGCACCGCCGCCTGGGCTTTTCCGACGATGAGATGAAGGGCTGGCTCAAGACCGCCGGGCTATCGCCGCTGGGCCGTATTGCCCTGCCGCCGACCAAGGCCGACGGCCTGACCGTGCATGTGTGGAGCGGCCCGCGCCCCAACGAGAAAAGGATCGAACCATGAGCCCCGCCGAGATCAGCCGGACCGTGGGCGCCATGGCCCGCGCGGGCGCCCGCGGGTCTAAGGCCAAGGTGTCTTTTGAGTTCTTCCCGCCCAAGAGCGAGGAGTCCGAGGAGTCCTTGTGGAAAGCCATTCGGCGCCTGGAACCCCTGCGGCCCGAGTTCGTCTCCGTCACCTATGGCGCGGGCGGCTCAACGCGTGAACGCACCCACCGCACGGTGCGGCGCATCCTGCAGGAAACCCAGCTTGTGCCGGCCGCACACCTGACCTGCGTGGCCACTTCACGCTCTGAAGTGGACGAGGTGATCAAAGACTATTGGGACGCGGGCGTTCGCCACATCGTGGCCCTGCGCGGCGATCCGCCGGGCCAAGTGGGCGGCGCCTATGTTCCGCCCGCGGACGGTTACGCCAACGCCACAGAATTGACCGCAGCCATCACGCGCATTGCGCCCTTCGAGGTGTCGGTAGGCTGCTACCCGGAAAAGCACCCGGAAAGCCCATCCCTGGCGCACGACATCGACGTGCTCAAGGCCAAGGTCGACGCCGGAGCCACGCGCGCTATCAGCCAGCTATTCATGGACACCGAGGCCTTCCTGCGTTTCGTGGACAAGGCGCGCTCGGCAGGGATCAGCATTCCCATCGTGCCGGGCATCATGCCCGTGACCAATTTCAAGGGCCTGGTGCGCATGACCGGTCAGTGTCACGCGCGCCTGCCCGACTGGCTTTACAAGCTGTTCGACGGGCTGGACGAGGACCCGGACACTCGACGCCTGATCGCCTGCTCGGTGGCCTGCGAGATGTGCGCGGAGTTGGAGGGGCGCGGCTTTACCGATTTCCATTTCTACACCCTGAACCGCGCGGACCTCGTCTACGCCATCTGCCGCGTGCTCGGCGTCAGCGCGCCCGCGCCTGTTGAGGTCCTGCCATGAACCGCGCCGACCGTATCGCGGCGCTGAAAGCCGCCGCCCAGCAACGCGTGCTGATCCTGGACGGCTCGTGGGGCGTGATGATCCAGCGCGAGAGTCTGTCGGAGGAGGACTTTCGCGGCGAGCGTTTCAAGGATCACCCCGATCCCCTCAAGGGCAATAACGACCTGCTGAACCTCACCCGGCCGGATATCGTGCTGGGTCTGCATGACGCCTATTATGCGGCGGGCGCCGACATCAGCGAGACCAACACCTTCTCCTCCACCGTGATCGCCCAGGCCGACTACGGGCTGGAAAGCGCCGTGCGCGATCTGAACCTGCAAGCGGCGCGCCTGGGCCGCGAAAGCGCCGACCGCTGGACCGCGCAGCAGCCGGACAAGCCGCGCTTTCTGGCCGGCGCCGTGGGGCCGCTCAATCGTACCCTGTCGATCTCACCGGATGTGAACGATCCGGCCGCCCGCGCCGTGACGTTTGACCAGGTCTATGACGCCTATCGTGAGCAGGTGCTGGCCCTGCACGAGGGCGGGGTGGACCTGTTCCTGGTGGAAACCATCTTTGACACGCTCAACGCCAAGGCGGCGCTCAAGGCGATTTTGGACCTTCAGGACGACGGGCTGGAGCCCCTGCCGATCTGGGTGTCCGGCACCATCACCGACCGGTCGGGCCGCACGCTCACCGGCCAGACGGCGGAGGCGTTCTGGAACTCCGTGCGCCACGCCAAGCCCTTCGCTGTGGGCTTTAACTGCGCCCTGGGCGCCGAGCTGATGCGGCCGCACATCGCAGAGATGTCGCGCATCGCCGACACTCTGGTGGCCGCCTATCCCAACGCCGGCCTGCCCAACGCCATGGGCCAATACGACGAGCAGCCCGACCAAACCGCCCACATGCTGCATGAGTGGGCCGAGGAAGGCATCGTCAACATCCTCGGCGGCTGCTGCGGCACCACGCCCGACCACATCCGCCACGTGGCTGACGCGGTGGCGGGGCTGAAGCCGCGCGCCGTGCCTGAGCGGCCGAAAGCCTTGCGGCTGTCGGGACTAGAGCCGTTCGAGTTGGCTTGATGGGGCCGGGCCAAAGCAAAGGACGTCTCCCTTCCCCCTCGAGGGGGGAAGGGGCGGGGATGGGGGTGGTCGCGCCGTCGTTTCTGGTTTCACAGGCGAGGCGCGCCGCCCCCTGCGCCCACCTGTCCAAGTCACGCACTTCACCCCCATCCCTCCCCTTCCCCCCTCGAGGGGGAAGGACGCTCTTTTCTGCAAGCCACCTGGAAGTTTTGAAGGGCGCCGCGTCATGAGGCCCGTGTTCGTCAATATCGGGGAGCGGACCAATGTCACTGGCTCGGCTAAGTTCCGTAAGCTGATCGTCGAGGGCGACTACACCGCCGCCCTGGATGTCGCGCGTCAGCAGGTG
>CAYVHP010000084.1:0-8753 GCA_964451265.1 uncultured Caulobacteraceae bacterium
CTTCAAAGTATCTGCTGAAGAAGTGTTATCAACAATGATCGCATCGGTTCTGAACTCTCCACTTCCCGCCGTTCCAGCTGCAAGCGTCACCGTATCCGTTGCCGGTAAAGTATATTGTGTATCGGCAATATTGTAAGTGCAAGGAGTGGTTACATAGTAGGTCAATCCACTTCCTGAATAAACAACCTGGCATCCGTTCACTACACCGTTTCCATGAACGGTACCATTAACAGAAAAGTTTAAATCGGAACTATGACTTTTTGTAATTCCGTTTATCGTAAGCGTTCGTGAAAGTGGAACCCAATGATTTGCCGTGTCGGAAGTATTTAATTTATTCGTTAGTGCATAAATAAAATAAGCCGTCCCATCTTTTACCCCTACTAATGTATCATTCTGATTATAGACCGTATCTAAATGGACTGTTGGATCTGTTGAATTATGCCATGATGAACTTGAATAAAAATAAAGCACATCATTACAGGTATCTACATATACCGCTCCACCTCCTGTCCATGATCCTGTCCTCAATCCTGATGGCGCCCCGCAACCTGAAGGCAAATGAAGTGTCGAATCTATCGCCAATAAGTTATATTCCATCTTTAGCGTTGATTTCGTATATCCGCTGTGCTGCGCTTTACCTAAAAATGGAATCAACAATAACAGAAATAATATTTTTTTCATAATCAATATTTATAAATAACATTCATTTTAAATACCTGATTATAGTCAGGTGAAACAGGAAGGGTGATCGTTATCCCACTGAAATAAAACTCACCGTTTCCCGGCGTTGTGGATGTTGTACGATAAAAACAAACCCCATCAACTGTAAGGCAAATGATCTTAGCGTTAAAAAAAGAAGCATCAGAATAAGAACTCTGCCCCGTTGTTATGGTTATATTTTTATACGTCAACGTCATAATGTTCTTTTAAACATTACCCATACTTTTTGTGTTCCGTCAAAAACAAAATCACTTGCAAACTGAATTTTAACCGAAGGAGAAGTCACGAACTGAGCTTCCCTGCTCGATGGCGTACCTGTCACTATATCAAATTCAACTCCCTCAACCGACACGAATAAAAGTTCATCATCAGCCGTTAATGTATATGCTTCTATTGAGCTTGCCCCTGAGATATAACTTTGTCCATTCACCGTTGCCCACCTGTCTGCAAGAATATCATAGCTTCCTGCAGGCGGATCAATAGCGTCCATGCTTATATCTCCCGTTCCCTGGAAATCTATCTGCCCCTGCATTAAACTCGATACCGATGCTGTGAAGTCATTATTTTTCATCAAAGCATTTCCGGTTATTGTTTTTGTATTTCCATCCTCGTCTGAAAATGTAAATTTCAACGGCTGAACTGCCCGTCTCACGCTATCCTGAAGTAAATAGAACCATGAAATATTTGATCCATTGTTAATCGGTGTTAATCCTGTAATAGAGGCCGACCATGTGCTTAACCTTGCTGTGTATTCTCTGAATGACGGGCTATTTGGACCGGTTTTTTCGATCATCTCTTGCTCCATAGTAAAAGATATACTCGAAGCGCATAACACAGGATAATACACGCTGTCGATCGCAATGGATAATATGACATCTTCTCCTCTAACTACCTTCATACATATTTGAATTCATGTGTGTCATCATAATGTTTCGATATTGTCGTGTCAAATACTTCTTTCAGTGTTCCCGTCCATGCAACTAACTTTAAGTCCATATCAAATGAAATAGCCAGGAAATATTTGCCCGTTGTGTTCTCGGTCGGATCAGCTAACGTTAATTTCTGCAAACAAGAAATAATATTACTCTTGCTGTCATAGTCTGTCGAGGCGCTGTCTATTCCCTGGCAAGTAGCCTGAAATACCCTGCAATAGTTTCTAAATTGGTTCCATACATCCCATATTTGTATCTCACCGAAAGGATGTAAATAAGTAGAATCGGGAGGCCCTGCAGGAAATACCGCAGCGTTATAAAAAAGTTCTGTTAGGACATAATCCGATCCCGAAGCCTTAAATAAGGCCCCTTTAAATAATTTGGCCGGTGAATCAGAAATATAAACCTGGTTATCTCTCTTGGGTCTGTAATATTCTGGGTTTGTGGCTTGTGTTACCTGATGATATTGGCTTGTATATTTTTGGTAAGAACCATTTACATAAGGTATATATTCAAAACTAACACTGTCGATGTAAGTATCTTTTGAATTTCCAAATAAACCGCTTTGATAAATTAGTATTCTCAATTTTCCGCCCACAGGTATCTCCGGCGATTCACTACTTCCATAAAGCGATTTACTTTGTGTTAAATCATCAGATGTATCACCCTCAACAACGAAATATTTGTTGTTAATGGTAAAATCAGCGTTAGACGCATACCATTGCATTGTAGAATCAACTGATGTCTGGCCTTTCAGAAGCCAATATGTTCCATCATCACCATAAAGCCGTATTTGTACTGCGTTATCCCTGTAAAATCCAGAACCACCAACATCTGCACTTAATCTCCTGCTCATACCGATATTGAACTTATCCTTGTAATTAACAGGAATATCTTCACTCATTATAAAGTTGCTATAAACGGTTCCGATTGCTTTAATAACAACATATCTTTCTTTCTCATAACCATTCTGAATAACCTTTTTAATAAAAATGTCTGTGGTCGCAGGAATTTCAGGGCCATCAGGATAATTGGCTCTTTTTAAAGACCAACATTCTGGTATGTATGCTTCAAACCCATCACCGTCTAAAGAAGTGTCTCTTGTGCCTCTACTGAAATCAACATTACATGGAACCTCTAAAGGAAGCTCAAAATTGAACGTCTCTTTTACCGATTTATAAGGAACCTGTATTGTTACCGTTGTCGCAGCCTCAGAGAAATAAATAACATATCCATCCTTTCCAATGCTTTTCCTATAAATAGTATCTGTCTTGTTCTGAATAAAGGTTCCATCTGCGTTAAACTCCGAAACATAATATTCGTGTCCATCTTCTACTTCGTCAACTCGTAATATCCACCAGGCCCCTGACCTTTGAAATAAAACAGCTTCCTCACCTAATATTCTTTTTATTACTTCGTAACAACTTAACGAAGTGCCTATCTGATCCTCAAAGGTCTTAGCATCTAAATAAATGTCTTTGAAAAAGTGATAATCACCATCTCCAACATTAATCCTGGAACTGCTTAGATTTATCTCGTCTTGTACCGTTTCAGTTACCGTTATTCCACCCGTTCCTGTTGATGCAACTGTATAGGTTCCATCATTTCTTTGTGATCCTGTGATAATTATTTTTTTACCTACCGAAAAGAAAGAATCATGCGAGGAAGGATAGTTTATTGTGTGTGTTGAAGCAACAAACGAAAGCGAATCCGAAAAATAAGAATCCTGCTCCCGAATGTTAAACACAGCGTTTATCTGAAGGCTTAACCCCGTTTGAGCCAATGCCCAAGATAAATAACTGATGATAGAGTTATAACCCGAAGGATTGTTGCCGCTTGAATTCACTAAAGGAATATCTTTGAGAAGTCCTAACCCGTCATTGGCTGTCAGTTCGATTATTCTCGGATGTGGTAAGAATTCTTCTGTTACGGCGTTTTCATCTAATAATAACCTTCCGTAAAAAATATATTTTGAAGGGTAATAAGCATCCACTCTCCAATCCCCTACGGTAGCAAACGTAGCCATGTTCACATTCTCGTCCGATTCGATCCTTATAATTAACTGCGTTGCCCGTATTGGAGTGAACTTATCTTCATCATTGTCTATTATTGAAAACTCTGCAGGCGCCTCACTTCCTGTTAAAGATATTATCGTTTGATCTTCGCTGTCATCAATCAGGTCGGCGTTATTGTAAATATCAATAGTTAATGTCTGCGGATCTTCCGTATATTGATCATACTGTTTTTCAGCATTCTCAAAAATCAGTTGATATATGGTTCTTGGTTTAGACATTATAATTGTTTAAACGATTTGTTCTTGCTTGTGATAAAACAATATCATTGCCCCTCATTTTTCCTTTTACTACTACCTGAACAACATTACTGCCACTTGATCTCATTGAAGGAGTGCTATAATTAGATGATGAGTTTAAAGAAGGAATGAACAACTCAGGCCCATTCTCTCCTACCAACGCCGAGGTACTTGATGAAATAAAACCACCATCAGCGAATTTTGTTAATCCAGATAAAAAGCTATTTGGGAAAATATATCCGTTAGAATTAGGAACCATTATTTCAGGGCCACTCTCTCCAATAATGTAAGCACTCCCACCTGATACCGGCCCACCGGATGCACGGCCCGGCAATGCTCCGGCATGAGCTAATCCCGGAATTCCAATACTCGACCCGGGAAAGATTGCGTTTTCAATTGCTTTTATAATTAGCATCTGAACCACCGCCTCAATTAACTGAACAACTAACTGTTGAATAGCCTGACCCAATGCCTGAAAAGCGTTTTTACCAGATAAAATAGCTTCAAATACTGAATTGAAGGCTTGTGATAATCCGTTAGCAATTTCATTATTCAGTTTCTTGAATAATTCAAGATTCTGTAATGCGTTTTTGAGATTCTTTATGTTGGTTCCTGATGCTGACAGAGAATTAAAGGCCCTGTCAAATGCCTTTTGTCCTATATCACCAAATCTTTGAAACTCCTGTTCATATTGCCTGAACAGTTGAATGTTCTCAGCTAAATTCGTTTCTCCCTTTGTTGCGGTTGGTGCAGTGATCGTTATCTCTTTAGACTTAGCCTCAATAATCTTATCTATTACGGACAGTTCTTCTTTAAGGCTTGCTATTTGCTTGTCAGTTCCCAGCCCTGGAATTGCTCCGCTTACAGAAACGAGATTTAAAAGATCGCTGTTGATCTTATCTCTCTCTGATTTGAGTTTGTCAATATCTGAGGAAAGTAAAGAAGTAGATAAAACACCGGCATCAGGATTTAATAAGGACTTGCTTTGTAATTGACTGATCTTTTTTGCCGTTTCTTCTTCAATGGATATTTTCTTTAAGGCAAGCTGCTGATTGATATTTTCAATTTTATCGGCATCAGCTTTTGCACGCTCTACTGAAAATAATCCTTGCCGCTTTAATTCATCTTCGGTTCGTTGAATTGCCTGAATTTGATAAGTAGCCTGTGCTTCTGCAGATGATTTTTCAAGATCATCTATTTTTTGTAATGCTGCTGTTCTTAAACCTATCTGCAAATATTCATTATTCGCTATCTTATTTGCATCATGAATAGAAAGATCATTTCTATATTTTATACTATCAGCATACGCCTTATTTTGTTCATCAAGAGCTTTCTTTATATCTTCCGTAAGTTTTCTTTCCTGTTCTGCTTGTTTTAATTTAATCTGAACATCATTAATGACTGAATTATTTAATGCAGCATCCTGTTCATTTTGTAGCTTTTGAATTTCATCATAGGTCGATTTATAAGCGTTTACAAGATTCTGAAGCCCCTTTGGTAATGATGAAATATAGGCATCTGGAAGCTCACTTATTGTTTTTCCGAAATCACTACCGGGTTTTACATGAAGATCAGATATATTAATAAGCTGTTCTCCTCTTTTAAGATCAGCCTGAAGTTTATCAATTTTATTTTGAGTATTCAGAACAAAATTATCAATGAGTTTATTCTCATCTTTTAAATTCAGAATATCGGTTCCCGTTCCCGTTCCATGCTTTAGCTGATTTTGGAGCTTGTCAAGTTGAATGGAAAAGTCAAGATTCTTTTTGGCATCCTGAACTGATTTATCTAAATCCTCAAGTTGCGTTTTGAAATATTGTAAAGATGCCGTTGCGGTATCAAAAGCATTTTTTGTATTACCAAGTCCGCCTACAAGATCGCTTAAAGCCGAAAATATACCAGAAAATATCCCCGCCACTCCAATACCGGGAAGTATGTATGCAATCTGCCTTAACTGATTAATGATACTTCCAAATCCTCCCCGACCTTGTAATCCTAATTGCTGAAAGAAATTTTGACTACCGGCCGATAATCTCGCTACTTCCTGTTTCGCTGTTTTTATATCTTCAGCTAATTCTTTACCAAATGGGCTTTTTGCTGCTTCCGTACTAAGTGAAGCATATTGAACTTGTAATGATCTTAAAATAGCTGTTTGCTCCTTTAAAGAAATTGTTGATTTCTCAATTGCAGGATTTAAATTTCCTTTTAATGAAGATGAAAGTTCAGTTGATCCATATCTCAATTTGATAAGATCATTCTGAACTTTTTGAACAGCTTGTTCTACGCTCGAAGTGTCAGCCTGTAATAATATTGAAAGCTTGGCATCAGCCATTCTGTTTCCTTTTTATTTCCTGCAGCCTTAATTCTACCAACTGATTTCGCATCGTCTCACTCATCTCCACTCCTTTATACAAAACCCTCTTTTTCTTTTCATCTCTTTTGATAGGATCGGGCCACACTCTTTCCAATTCAGTTATCTTTTGCCCCAAAGTCATGGCTAAGATGAAAGTCTGCTTACGGGCTAACATTTCATCATATATTCTTTTGTCCGTAAATCCCTTTCTCATCAATAGATAATCTTCCATCTCCATTTCGTAGAAACGATCAGGATGAAGGTGCATCTGCCCAAACGCCTCCTCTCTTAGTTCACGCCAGGTAATGCTTCTCCCGGCGCTTGGGCTTCCGCTTCCCCCGGTTTCCCATTTCCACCTAACATTGCCTCTCCCACTACTTTGAGTATCGAGGCGCCATCTTCATATCCCATATCCTGAACCCATTCATCTACCTGTTCAGGGGTTACATCGTTTCCGGCGCTTCTTAATCCAGCATACACGAAAGCGAATATTCTCGTATATGCTTTCTTGGGAGATAATTCGGCAGAAAATAATTCCATCGGATCATCTACAATTTCCCCGGCGTATTTTAAAACGGTCATGCGGCCAAATTTTAAATTCCGCACTTCACCGCCAAGGAGCAGTTGTGTTGTCTTTATTGCCATTATTTAAGTTTTACGAACTTGTACCACTCAATACCGGCGTTCCGGTCGGAGTGAACGTATAACTGAACTGAACAACTTCACCAACTTTTCCTGATAATTCTGTCTTTGTGATCTTTCCTGTCATGAAAGCATGAACAACCTCACCGGCAGTAATAGAATCTCCATTCTCTGCTGTATAGGCTGCGTTCTTTATCAGAAAATCCAAATTGGTTCTTGCTATCTGCCAGTTAGCTGCATCCTGCCATGACACTGATGACGCTCCCGTCTCAACATCATACATAGCATTGCCGCTAACCTCGCCCTTCACCGGCTGCACTCCGAAGAAGTAGCCGCAGGCTGTTTGTATTGGAGTTACATCATTTGTCAGCGATAATTTTTTATCAATATCACAGACAAGCGATTTCCAGTCGGTATCACCTGATTCTCGCACATATACGATCAGGTCTAAACCCTGTAATGCTGTACTCATTTTATAATTCGTTTAGTAAATGAAAAAATCTTGTTTCTTTACGATAATATTTTCTTACTCCATCATCATCATCCAGGTAAGTAGATGATAATAACCGGACGTTTAATATTTGAAATCCATCTGTAACCAAAGCGCACTGTCTTGTTGGAAAAAGTAATTGCCTTATCTGATTATCAATATCATTAACCACACTCTTGTCGATAGAAACAGGAAAAACAGTTACTATCTCAATTCCTACCACCGAGTTAAGCATGAAAGAACTTCCATTGCTTGCATCTGTTTCGCTCTCTGCTCTTATAATCACATGATGACCATAATCATCATTCGCAGGATCGCCGGGATATATCTTCACGGGAACGCTGTTATATGTTATCTGCCCATTAAGCAGATCATACCATGCGTTCAGTAAAGCATCCATCCCGTTTTTCATATACTGTTCAAAATGTTTTTGATATTGTTTAATAAGTTCGGCCGCACAACATCCAACTGCCTAAAAAAGAACGGATGTGCTTTTATACCTTTTACCATGATCTTAATGTATATCGGATACCACAACCTCTTATCTATTCCTTTACGTTTACACCAATTGAAAATCGCTTCCTTTGCTGATAGACTACTCACTGATGCTCCCTTTAACTGAATGGCCACATCTTCAAGGCCCGCAGGAATCTGAACATTGCTTTTTGTTCCGAACTCCACATAACCGGAGTAAAGAGCGTTAGAAAAAACAGACACGGCTAAACTTCCCGTCTTTACTGATTGTATTCCTTCTCTCAATATTCCCTGGTCAGCCGGAGCCGCCGTTATCGCCAGATCCCTTACTTCCTGTCCTGCTACTTCTAACTCTGCTTCTATCTCTGCAGGAAGTGTTTTTATCGCCTGATCAAGTTTTGCCTGTAACTCACCGAATCCTTTTAATGTTACATTGATGCCTGCCATCAGTCAATTGTTTTTGATTCACACGTTACCGTTGTATAGAAATTATCAGATACAACACTGTGTATGGCGTATCTCTTTTTGAAATACACCAACCTTGTGTTGGCCCCGATAGTTATATCATCACGGTAAGGAAATCGAAATTCAAAGAGCTGTGTCATCATTGCCTGTCCACCTTCAGTTACCCTGTTGGCATTTCTTACTTTCAAATCAGCCCATGTTCTTAGAATAGTCGTTTGCTGATCAGTCCAGTTCTTGTTTGAAATCACCGGCGTTTGATCTATCAACTTAATTGCAACCCTTTGTCCTATTCCAGCCATGAGCGTCTTGAATATTTTAATGCCTGTGAACTGATTTGATAACCCTTTAGTCCATCTTCATCTCCCC
>CAYVHP010000085.1:0-33911 GCA_964451265.1 uncultured Caulobacteraceae bacterium
GGCCGTCAAGCCCATGGTGGTCGCCGCCGCCATCGGCGCGCGCCCCAATATATGATGTTCAGAGAAATAGCCGGCGGCGGTATGGCCAACCAGCAGCGCGCCGAGGTACATCCAGCGCCATCGGGGCCGAGCCGTCAGCAGGACGACCAACATGATGGCTTCCGTCGGCATCACCGGCAATAGCTGGTGAAAGACCTTCACAAACAAAATCGAGAGTCGCGCGACGACGTAGGACATGGCGGCCAATGCCGCCAGGCGCCATGCTAAGGCATCCTTGCCGAGTAGGGTTCGGAAGGTCGTCATCTAAGCTTGATCGTCCTTGTTTTATTGTTGGCGGGGGGACGCAAACTTTGCTCAATAAACACCTTATAGATTATCCAAAGATTGATGGTCGCGCGGGCGTTGTGACGCCGAATGCGCCCCTTGACCGTTCCTGACGCGAGCTCGACCTGCACGCGTCGGCTATTGAGTGTGAGACGCGCCCCTCATCGCCCCGACATTGAGCGCGATTATCCGGCTTGATCCTTGAGCGCAGCCTCATCTTGCGGCGGGCACACAAAGCGCGCGGCCAGGCTGCCATCACGCAGAAAAATTCTGATTTCTGCGGTGTCCCCGCCTTGGGTGATTGTGCGGCCCATGCGACGAGCGGCGGATTCCGCCTTAGCGCCGCTGAAGAAATGCATCTCGTTGTCGAACGGCTCGGAACTCACGGTCCAGCCGGAGCCCGTCGGGATGACCGAAATTGATCGGATCATGTGCGCCTCCTGCCCGACAACGCCGGCCTGTTGGTCTTGGGTCCACGGTAGCTCACCACCATAACGGCTGTGTAACCTCACGTCGCATCAAAGGAATTTCATTTTGACCGGCTTGACTTCACCGCAGCGCAACTCTGCGCCCGAAAGCCCGACAGGGTCATTTCCAACGCGTCCGCCCGCCCCAGGGTTTCCAACTGAAGGCTTGCGTGGGATAGGGCGGTGTTTTCGAACGGTGATTTGACGTTGGGTAGCGATCAGAACAATGATCGGTCCGAGGGGGTTGGCGAGCCGACCGACCTGAGCCGCGCCTTCCTGGTCAAACGGGACGATCTGGTGCGCTATTTCTCCGTCCGCCTGCGTTCTCGGGAAGCCGCCGAAGATTTGATTCAGGACCTGTTCGTGCGGATTTGCGCTCTGGAACCGGCCGCCCCCATCGAAAACCCGACAGCTTATCTGTTCCGTCTGGCGCATAACCAGATGCTCGACCGCCTGCGCAGCGCTCAAAGGTCGGGCGCGCGCGATGAGGCCTGGCGCCGTTTGCATAGCACGCAGGTCGCCGGTCACGAGGTCATGGACGAGCCCTCGCCGGAGCACGCGGCGGCGGCCAGCCAACGCCTCAGACGCACCATGCTGGCGATCCAGAGCCTGCCGCCAAAAACACGTCGCGCGTTCGAATTGCACAGGCTAGAGGGCCTCAGCCAGGAACAGACGGCGCAAGCCCTTGGCGTTTCGCGAAAAACCGTGGAAAAACAGGTGAGCGCTGCGCTCAAACACTTGCTCGCCAAGCTTAGCAAGGCTGAGCGGTGAAGGGGGCTGAATTGGCTATGGGGGCGGCGCCACATCTGCGCCGTCAGAGCTAGTATGGACCGCTCGACGGACAAGGACGCATGACGTCACGGACTGACATTGATTGGGGACATCCGACCAGCGAAGCTGCGGCTGAGTGGGTTGTGCGTCTGCATGCGTCCGTTTCGGAAGATCGAGCCGAGGCCGATTGGGAAGCCTTTCAGGCTTGGCTCGACGCCGCGCCGGACAATCGCGCGGCCTTTGACGCCGCCGAAGCCCTGTGGAACGAAATCGGACAGCAATCCGGTGGGCTTCGCCTCGGCCTAGCCGGCCGATCCTCAGCCGCGATCTTTGCCTTCCCGATTCGTCGCCCCGCCCCGGGGCCCCTGGCCTGGTGCGCCGCCGCAGCGGCGGCGGCGGCCGTCCTATTCCTCGTAGGGCCGTTCAGCCCCTTCAACCGCGTAGCCCCCAGCGTGTACGCTACGGCCAAGGGCGAGCGGCGGACCGTGACCCTGGCTGATGGCAGCCGGATCGAATTGAATGGCGGATCTCGCCTGACCGCCAGGATTGGCAGGGACCGCCGCGAGATTGAGCTGGCCGAGGGTTCGGAAGCGGCTTTCACAGTGGTTCACGACGCGTCACGTCCGTTCGTGGTTCGGGCGGGCGACCGCACGATTCGCGATATCGGCACTGAATTCAATGTCCTGCGCAACGCGGGCGATCTGAAGGTCACCGTCCTGTCGGGTTCGGTCGAGGTAGGTCCGGCTTCGGGCGCCGCAGGCCAGACCGTGACCTTGCCGCCTGGCCGTCAACTGCATCACCGCATGGGAAGCGTCATGTCTGACGTCGCGTTGGTGAAGGCGGACGACGCCTTTAGCTGGCGCTTGGGCCGCCTGATCTATCGTGACCGGCCCCTGGCCGAGGTGGCGGCGGATCTCAGTCGGTATTACGCCGAACCCGTCCGTGCCGAAGGGACGGCAGGCGCCTTGCGCTTTTCGGGCGTCCTGGCGATCAGCGACGAACCTTCGGCTATCAATCGGCTCTCGGCGTTGGTTCCCGTCTCGGCAAACCGGCAAGATGGCGTCATAGTCCTGAAAGAGCGCGCCGCACCGCGCTGATCTGAGGGACTGGATTTGGCGAGAGGGGCGCGGTTTGTACAACAATCCGCTTGGTCGGCGTTCGCTTGCGCCGCTGTTCTTGCGCCTTGCGCCCCTGAGGCCCGCGCCGCCAACGCCTATGTTTTCGCCATCCAGCCCAAGACGGCCTCCGAGGCGCTGATCGAGTTCGCGGTTCAGGCCAATATTTCGATCGGCGGGGTTAACGCCTGCCATGGCCTGAGCGCCGGACTGAACGGCCGCTACAGCATCGATGACGGTTTGACCCGTCTTCTGGCCAACACCGGCTGCGGATTTCACCGGGTCGCGCCCGACACCGTAGGGGTGTTCGTGCAACCCGCCGCCCCGCTTCCGGCGCGACCGGTGGCGCAGCCCCGTCAAGGTCAACCCCAGACGACGCCGGAGCCCATGGCGGCCGTGTCCCCTTTAGTGGTGACCACCACCAAACGCAGCGCATTGATCAGCACCTTGCCCTACGCGATCAGCGCCATCGGTCGGGACCAGCTCGTCGAGGCGGGGGCGAAGGACATCGGCGACATCGCCGCTCAAATTCCCGGCCTGGCCACCACCAACCTGGGTCTTGGGCGTGACAAGATTCTGCTCAGGGGCCTGTCGGACGGCGTCTTCACCGGGCGCACTCAGTCCACGGTCGGAATCTATCTGGACGATGTGCCGATCACCTACAACGCGCCCGATCCGGACCTGCAACTGGCCGATGTGCGCGCCGTCGAAGTCTTGCGGGGTCCACAGGGCTCGCTCTACGGGGGCGGGGCGATGAGCGGGGTTTATCGGATCATAACCCGAAAGCCGATGTTCGACGCGTGGGCGGCCAACGCTCGCGCGGGCGTCAGCTTCACCCAGCAAGGCGCCTTGAGCCAGGAATTCGAGGGCATGCTCAACGCCCCCCTGATCTCCGACGCCACGGCGATGCGGCTGGTCGCCTATCAGACGGTGGAGGGCGGATATATCGACGCCACGGATCTTCGCCTGGCCAACGTCGACAAAACCACGCGCACCGGCGCGCGGGCGGCGTTGAGCGCGGCGCTGGGCGCCGATTGGCTGGTCAACGCAACCGTCGGCTATCAGTCGATCAAAGCCAATGACGCCCAATATGTGACCCCCGGCGGCGGGCGCCTTCACCGGGCCAACCAAATCCTGGAAACCTCGCAAAACAATTTCACCCACGCCGCTGTCAGCGCCGAACGGGCCGAACCCTGGGGCCATTTCAAATCCACCACGGCCTATGTTCAACATCGGTTTTCCAACCGATCCGACGCCTCCACCGCACTGCCCCTTTTTGGTCTGGGCGCCGCCGCAGTCGGGTCCTACGAAGAGCCTATAAACATTCAGATGCTGACCGAGGATGCGGTCCTCACCTCGCCTAATAGCGGCCGCCTTCAGTGGTTGGCGGGGCTGTATGGCGCTGCGACATGGGAGAAAACCAATTCCCTGGTCCGGGCGGCCGGTCCGGACACCACGGCCCAAACGCTGTATTCCGAGACGCGCTCGGACCAACGCGACGTGGCCGCGCTGTACGGTGAAGCGTCATACGCCCTGACGGATCGAGTTACGGCAACCGTTGGGGCCCGCCTGGGGCGGTCGACCAGCCAAACCAAATCGGACGTCAGATCGCCCCAGCTCTATGGACGGCGGCTCTACTCGGGCAGCAGCCAGGGCTGGGGTTTTACGCCCAAATTGGCGCTCTCTTACACCCTCGCGGCCAACAGGACCCTGTACTGGCTGGCTTCCGAAGGCGGGCGCGGCGGTGGAATCAATACGGGAGGGCCGATAGGAACAGCCTTCGTGACGGGGGACGGGCCAGGCGTTCACCGGCAATTCGGCAGCGATAGGCTTTATAATTTCGAGACCGGCGCCAAGTTGACCTTCCTCGACGGGCGTCTGAGCGTCAACGCTGATCTTTTCTACGACGTCTGGCGCAATATTCAGACCGACCAGTTCATGGCCTCCGGCCTGTCCTACACAGCGAACGCAGGCGACGGGCGTAACGCCGGCGCGGAGATCGAGGTCGTTGCTCGCCCGGCGGCGGGATGGACAGTTCAAGGCACGGCCCTGATCAACGATCCCGTGCTCACTCACGCCAATGCCGGGTTCAGCAAGGGCGTGAATCTACCCGGCGTGCCAGACGTGTCCCTGGGCGGACGAACCGCCTATCGATGGAGCGTCTCCGAAACCCTCACCGCCCTGGTCAGCGCAGAGGCCCAATATATCGGCCGCTCTCACCTGACCTTCAACGCCAATACTTCGCCCTCCATGGGCGGCTATATCCTGGCCCGCTTTTCAGCTCAGATTCAGCGCCGCGACTGGCGGCTGGCACTGTTTTTATCCAACCCCGCCAATGCGCGGGGCAATACGTTCTCCTATGGCAACCCCTTCAACTTCCAGCAGGCGCAAGAGCTAACCCCGGAGCGCCCGCGCACCCTGCGCGTGGTGCTGTCGAAGGACTTTTAAGCCACGGCGATCATGGGGGGGCGCGCCCAAGGGACTCGCGTTTCTGGTTCCAAGGAACGCATTCGCGCCGCGCAAAAAGACGCTGAATCCAATATTTAGCTTAAACCGGGTGGTGAAACCGGTATCCACCTTGGCGTGTCATGCTCTAGCGCCCACCGGTCAAGCTGATAAATGCCGATTTTGCGATCCGACCTAGGCCTTGGACCTAAATAGGCGCGAGCGGACAACCTCACGCTTCTCACGGATGCGCTCCCTGCACGACAGCAAGCGTCTAGAAGGGCGAACGCCTTCCGTTCTATTCTTGTGAATAACCGTAATTAGGGCTTGGCTTTAGTTGCTAATGGCGCCAAATCGTGACGACATCTAACCAAGCATGGAGCCTCGGAGGAAGCCGATGGACGAAAACAACGATATTCTTAGCCTTACCGCAGATATTGCGGCGGCCTATGTCTCGAACAATTCAGTCGCGGCATCCGATGTGCCTAACGTGATCCAGACGATCTATCGCGCCCTGGGCGCCCTCGGCAAAGCAGATCTGCAGCCGGTGGCGGACGCGCGCAAGCCGGCCGTGCCGATCCGTAAGTCCATCACGCCCGACTATCTGATCAGTCTGGAAGACGGAAAATCATATAAGTCGCTCAAGCGGCATCTGCGCACTCAATACAACATGAGCCCGGAAGACTACCGGGCCAAATGGGGGCTGCCCAAGGACTATCCCATGGTCGCCCCGAACTACGCTGCGTCGCGTTCAGCCCTGGCCAAAAGCATGGGACTGGGCCGTGGCGGCACCTCTAAGAAGCCACGCGCCGTTCGCGCCAAGAAATAAGGCGAAAAGCCAAAGCGCTATGCAGACGCCGGCCGGGCCAGTCCCGCGCCGGCGTTGTCATGTCAGAAGCGTCCCGCCTGATAGTCGGCGAAGGCTTCGCGCAGTTGTTCGGTCGTGTTCATCACAAAGGGGCCGTACTTGGCCACGGGCTCCTTGAGCGGCTTTCCCGCGACCAGGATCAACCGCGCGCCCTGCGATCCGGCGGCGAGGCGCACCGCGTCCCCTGTCGACAGCACAGCGATGGAGCCCCGCGCGGTGGTGTGGACCGGCGCGCCGATATCGGCTTGGCCTTCATAGACATAGGCGAAGGCGGCGTGCTCGGCGGGCAAGGCGATGGTGGTCTCGGCCAAGGCCTGAAGCGTCACGTCGGCGTAGAACGGTTCGGTCGCGCCCGCCTGCACCGGCCCGCGGGCGGAGCCCAGACTGCCTGCGATCAGCTTGGCGCCGGCGCCCGCGCCTAAATCCACCTTGGGGATCATATCCGCCGGGATGTCCTGATAGCGTGGCTCGGTCATCTTGTCCTTGGCCGGCAGGTTCAGCCACAGCTGAAAACCCCGCATGAGGCCCTTGTCCTGCTCCGGCATCTCTGAATGGACAATGCCCCGGCCAGCGGTCATCCACTGCACCGAACCGGGCGTGAGAAGGCCTTCGTTGCCCTTGTTGTCCCGATGGCGCATGCGCCCGTCGAGCATATAGGTGACCGTTTCAAAGCCCCGATGCGGGTGGTCTGGAAACCCAGCGATATAGGCCTGCGGATCGTCCGAGCCGAACTCGTCGAGCATGAGGAAGGGATCGATGTCCGGTAGGGCGGGCTGGCCGATCACGCGATTGAGCTTGACCCCGGCCCCATCGCTGGCCGGCATGCCTTTACCGGACCAGATCACCCGCCTTTGGACCTCAGACATGACCGCCTCCTCGCGCCGCAATACAGCATGAGAAGATAGGACGCCGCATGCGCGATTGCACCCTGACCGCCGCGAGAGCGGCTCGCAACGCGCTTTAGTCGCCTGCCCTGGCCGCCAGCTCCATCCCCCGGCGAATGAGTTCCGCCGTTTCCTTCGGCTCAGCCCAACCGACGATGCGGGTGCTCTTGCCCTTCTCCAGGTCCTTATAATGCTGGAAGAAGTGGGCGATCTGCTCGGTCATGATCGTGGGCAACTGGCGCCAGGAGCTGATGCCCGAGTGAAAGGGGTGAAGCTTATCTACCGGCACGGCCAGGATCTTCTCGTCCTTGCCCGCCTCGTCCTCCATCAACAAGGCGCCGATGGGCCGGCAGCGGATCACCGCGCCGGGCACCACAGGCGTAGGACCGACAACCAGGATGTCGCAAGGATCGCCGTCCTCCGCCAGGGTATGGGGAATGAAGCCGTAGTTGCCGGGATAGAACATGGCCGTGTGCAGAAAGCGATCCACGAACAAGGCCCCGGAGGCCTTGTCCATCTCATATTTGACCGGCTCGCCGCCCTGCGGAATCTCAATCACAGCGTTGACATCGTAGGGCGGGTTGGCGCCGGTGGGGATGCGATTGATGTCCATGAACGCGCCTCTCGGTTAGGGCCGCCTGCCTATAGCCCCCTTTTGTGCGACGCAACCGTCGGCAGGCCGCCCACACTAGTCTGGTTTGGTCTCGTTGGCTTTCAGGGCCTTTTGATAGATCGAAATGGTGATCAGCGACGGCAATAGGGTGGCCACCACCATAAAGGGCAAACCCAACACGGGCAGCACGAACAGATGCAGGTAGAAGCTGGCGAACTCGACGGCCAGCATGGCGCAGGTGACGCCGACGCCGATGCGGCAGATCATCAGGGCGGTCGCGACTTTCACGGTTGATCTCCAGCTTTTGATCCCGGAGCGGCCTGTCTGACATGCCGCCTTCATCAAGGCCAGCCTCTCACGGTCAGCACGCGGCGCCCGCCCCGCCCTTTATGCTTCGTTTATGCCGCCGCCGCCGCGCGCGCTTGGACCCTTTACGGCCCGCAGGCGTAGAGAGGCGCCTCTGATAAGGAGCTGAGCCTTGGACCTCCTCTACATCCTTTCCGGCGTCGTCATCTTCGGCGCGTTCGGCCTTTACGCCCTGCTGTTGAAGGGGGTGTGACCATGGTCATTTCACTCATCTACGCCGCCGCTGCCTTGCTGATCGCGGGCTACATGATCGCGGCCCTGCTGCGTCCCGACAAATTCTGACCTTGAGGATCGTGCCATGACCAACAGCGCCATGAACGCGGCGGGCTGGGGGGAGATTGCCTTCACCCTGGCCGTCACCCTCGCCCTCGCCGTCCCGCTGGGCTATTTCCTGGCCCGCGTTTTGAAGGGCGAGCGGACCTGGCTGGACCCGGTGCTCAAGCCGGTGGAGTCCGGCCTTTACTGGTTGTTCGGGGTGGACGCCAAAAAGAGCCAGACCTGGTTCGGCTACACTTTGTCCATGCTGGCCTTTTCCACGGCCAGCTTCCTGGCGCTGTACCTGATCCTACGCTTTCAGGACCTGCTGCCATTCAATCCGCAGGGGTTCAAAGGCGTCACCCCGGATCTGGCGTTCAACACCGCGATCAGCTTTGTCACCAACACCAACTGGCAGTCCTATGCGCCTGAGCAGGCGCTGTCGGCCTTCAGCCAGATGGCGGGTCTGACCAGCCACAACTTCCTGTCGGCGGCGGCGGGCATCGCCATCGCGGCGGCCGTCTCGCGCGCCTTCGCGGCCAATCGCGGCGAGGGCCTGGGCAACTTCTGGGTCGATCTGACCCGCATCAGCCTCTACGTCCTGCTGCCCTTCTCCATCATCCTCGCCTTGTTTTTCGTGGCCCAGGGCGAGCCGCAAACCCTGACCGGCCACGTGGACGCGGTCGGCATGGAAGGCGCCAAGCAGACCATCATCCTTTATCCCACCGCCAGCCAGGAAGCGATCAAGCAGCTGGGCACCAACGGCGGAGGCATCTTCAACGCCAATTCGGCTCATCCGTTCGAGAACCCCAACCCGCTGACGAACTTCGTCGAAGTCGTCATCATGAACGTGCTGGGCTACGCCTGCGTCATCGCCTTCGGCGTCATCGCCATGGCCCGCAAGGAAGCGCGCGCCCTGCTCGCGGTCATGGCCCTGTTCGTCTTTGCGGCGGCCTCAACGGTCTATTGGACCGAGACCCGTCCCGCCCCGGCTATGCAGGCAGTGCACGCCGCCACGGCGGTCAATATGGAAGGCAAGGAGGTGCGTTTCGGCGCCCCCTCCACCGCCATCTGGACCGCCGCAACCACCGGCGCCTCGGACGGCGGCGTCAACGGCATGATCGACAGCTACATGCCGCTCGGCGGCGGGGTGGCCATGTTTATGATCCAGCTGGGCGAGATGCTGCCCGGCGGCGTCGGCTCAGGCCTCTACGGCATGGTGGTCATGGCCCTGATCGCCGTGTTCGTCGCCGGCCTGATGGTGGGCCGCACGCCCGAGTACCTCGGCAAGAAGATCGAGGCGCGGGAGGTGAAGTTCGCCATGCTGGCGGTGCTGATCCTGCCGCTGGCCATCCTCGGTTTCGCCTCGGTCGCCGCGGTTCTGCCTGTCGCGCTGAAGGCCCTGGAGAATTCCGGTCCGCACGGCCTGTCGGAAATCCTCTACGCCTATTCATCGGCGGCGGGGAACAACGGCTCGGCCTTCGCGGGGCTATCGGCCAACAACCCTTATTGGAACACCACCTTGGGCATCGGCATGCTGCTTGGACGGTTCGGCTATGTCGTGCCCGTGCTGGCCATGGCCGGGTCCATCGCAGTCAAGCCCAAGCTGGAGCCCACCGCCGGCACCCTTCCTGCCCACGGGACTCTGTTCATCAGCCTGCTGGTGGGGGTGATCCTGATCATGGGCGGGCTGCAGTTCTTCCCCGCCCAGGCCCTCGGTCCGATCGTTGAGCACTTCCAAGTGCTCAACGTCATCGCCGGCCGCTGACATCCTTGGAGCCAAGACAGCCATGACTTCCGCCAGAGCCCGCCTGGGCGATCAACGCCGCTCCGCCGTAACCAACACAGCGCTGAATTCCAGCGTGATCGGCCGCGCCATCGTCGACTCCTTCGTCAAGCTCGATCCGCGCAAGCTGACCCGCAATCCGGTGATCCTGGCCACAGAGGTGGTCGCCATCGTGGCGAGCATCTCCACCGTCGACGCCTTCCGCACCGGCGCCTATCCCTGGTGGGCGTTCCAGGTCGCCCTTTGGCTCTGGTTCACCGTGCTGTTCGCCAACTTCGCCGAGAGTATCGCTGAAGGCCGTGGCAAGGCGGCCGCCGACGCCCTTCGGGCGCAGCGGGTCGACGTCAAGGCCAAGCTGTTGATCGACGAAATGACCGGGACCATCGTCCCCACCGCCGCCTACAAGCTGAATGCCGGCGACGTCGTCTTGGTCGAGGCGGGCGATATGGTGCCCTCCGACGGCGAGATCATCGAAGGGGTGGCCTCGGTCAATGAGGCGGCCATCACCGGGGAGTCCGCGCCGGTGATCCGCGAAAGCGGCGGGGACAGGTCGGCCGTGACGGGCGGGACCACGGTGGTGTCGGACTGGATCAAGGTGCGTATCACCGCCGAGCCGGGCAACACTTTCCTGGACCGCATGATCGCCATGGTCGAGGGCGCCGAACGGCGCAAGACGCCCAATGAGTTGGCCCTCACCGTGCTTTTGGCCGGCCTGACGCTGATCTTCCTCATCGCCGTGGCGACCCTCCTGGGCCTGGGCCAATATTCCGGCGTCAGCCTGGATCCCCTGGCCCTGGGCGCCCTGTTCATCTGCTTGATCCCCACGACCATCGGCGGGCTTTTGTCGGCCATCGGGATCGCCGGCATGGACCGCCTGCTGAAGGTCAATGTCCTGGCCACGTCGGGCCGGGCTGTGGAAGCCTCGGGCGACTGCGACACCCTTCTACTGGACAAGACAGGCACCATCACCCACGGCAACCGCATGGCCACCGAGGTCATCCCTGCGCCCGGGGTGCGCGCCGAGGTGGCCCTTCGCGCCGCCATGATGGCCTCATTGGCCGACGAAACGCCCGAAGGCCGCTCCATTGTCGATCTGGCTCTGGAAAAAGGCCTGACGGGCACGCCGCCCAAAGGGTCGGTCCCTGTCCCCTTCAGCGCCTCCACGCGCCTATCAGGGCTGGACGCCGGCGCGGAGTCCTGGCGCAAAGGCGCGGTGGACGCCGTCCTGCGCACGGTCGGCTTGACGGCCGCCCAAGCGCCGGCGGAGCTGAACGCCGCCGTCGACGCCATCGCGCGCTCGGGCGGCACGCCTTTGGCGGTGGCCGAGAACGGCGTGCTGGTCGGGGTCATTCACCTGAAAGACGTGGTGAAGGCGGGGGTCAAGGAACGCTTTGCCGACCTGCGCCGCATGGGCTTGCGCACCGTGATGATCACAGGCGACAACCCCGTGACCGCCGCCGCCATCGCCTCTGAGGCCGGGGTGGACGACTTCCTGGCCGAGGCCACCCCCGAGGACAAGCTGCGGCTGATCCGCGAGGAACAGGCCAAGGGCCGCATGGTCGCCATGTGCGGCGACGGCTCCAACGACGCCCCAGCCCTGGCCCAAGCCGATGTGGGCGTGGCCATGCAGACCGGCACCCAGGCCGCGCGCGAGGCGGGCAATATGGTCGATCTGGACTCCGACCCGACCAAGGTCATCGAGATCGTGGAGGTGGGCAAACAGATGCTGATCACCCGCGGCGCTCTGACCACCTTCTCCATCGCTAATGACGTGGCCAAATATTTCGCCATCATTCCGGCGATCTTCGTGGTCGCCTTGCCGGCTCTCGGCGCGCTCAATGTCATGCACCTGGCCAATCCACGGAGCGCGATTTTGTCGGCGGTGATCTTCAACGCCCTGATCATTATCGCCCTGGTGCCCCTGGCGCTGAAGGGCGTGCGTTACCGCCCGATCGGCGCCTCCAAGCTGCTTCAGCGCAATCTGCTGATCTACGGCGTGGGCGGTCTGGTCGCGCCCTTTGTCGGCATCAAGCTCCTCGATCTGTTCATCACCGCCATCGGTCTGGCCTGAACCCAAAGGCGCATCCCATGCTTTCCGACCTTCGTCCCGCTATCGTTTCCACAGTCATCTTCACCCTGTTCCTGGGGCTGGCCTATCCCCTGGCCATCACCGGGGCCGCCAAGGTCCTCTTCCCTTACCAGGCCCAGGGCAGCCTGGTGCGCAACGCCTCAGGCCAGATCGTCGGCTCGGCGCTGCTGGCCCAGCCTTTCGCCAAGGACGAGTATCTGCATCCGCGGCCCTCGGCGGCGGGCTCGGGCTACGACGCCACGAGCTCGGGCGGCTCCAACTACGGCCCGCTCAGCGCGGACCTAGCCAAGCGCATCAAGGGCGATGCGGCGGCCCTGCGCCAGTCCACCGGACATGCGGAAATCCCCGACGATGCGATCACCACCTCAGGATCGGGGCTCGACCCGGACATTTCACCGGCCTATGCCTATCTTCAGGCCGACCGTATCGCCAAGGCGCGCGGCGTTTCGGCCGATGAGGTGCGCGAATTGATCGGGCGTAATATCCTGCCGCCATTGCTCGGCTTCATCGGTCAGCCGCGCCTGAATGTGCTGATGGCCAACCGGGCCCTAGACCTGGCCCTTCCCATAGGCAAGCCCAAGCCCGCATGACCGCCCAAGAGCCCCGCCGCCCCGATCCCGACGCGCTTTTAGCTGAAGCGGCGAAGGCGGGGCGCGGCCGGCTCAAGGTGTTTCTCGGCATGGCGCCGGGCGTGGGCAAGACCTACGAAATGCTGTCCCAGGCCGGCCGCCGGGTGGCCGAAGGCGGACAGGTGCTGGTCGGCCTGGTGGAAACACACGGCCGCAAGGAGACCGAAGGCCTGCTACAGGGCCTGGAAGTCCTGGCCCGACGACCGATCGAATACAAAGACCGCACCCTGCTGGAATTCGACCTGGACGGGGCGTTGGCGCGTAAACCCGCTTTGCTGCTGGTCGACGAATACGCCCATTCCAATGCGCCGGGTTCGCGCCACCCTAAGCGCTGGCAGGATGTTGAGGAACTGCTGGCCGCAGGCGTCAACGTCTGGACCACCTTGAACGTCCAGCACCTGGAAAGCCTGGTGGACGTGGTGTGGAAGATCACTGGGGTTCGGGTGCGCGAGACCGTGCCCGACCAGGTTTTGTCCAACGCCGACGAGATCGAGGTGGTCGATCTGACCCCCGAGGAGCTGCGCAAGCGGCTGGGCGAGGGCAAGGTCTATGTGCCCGAAACCGCGCGCCTGGCGTCGGACAACTTCTTCAAGCCGGAAAACCTCACCGCCCTGCGCGAACTGGCCCTGCGCCGGGCCGCCCAGACGGTGGATGATCAGCTGGTGGGGGCCATGCGCCGCTCCGGCATCGAGGGACCCTGGGCGGCGGGCGAACGGATCATGGTGCTGATCGCCGGCGACAAGCTGGCGCCGGGGCTAGTGCGTGCGGGCCGGCGCCTGGCCGATGTGATGAATGCGCCTTGGACCGTCACCCACGTGGAGCGGCCGAGTCAGCCCGTCCGGCGCGCCACCCCGCGCCTGTCGGAGGCCCTGAAACTCGCCGAGCAGCTGGGCGGGTCCACCATTGTTCTGACGGGTGACGACGTGCCGGAGGCCGTCCTCGGCTTTGCCCGGCGCAACAATGTGACCCAGATCGTCATGGGCAAGTCCAAGGACAGCCTGTGGCGCATCGCGGCGGGGCGTTCCTTAGCCCACGTCATGCTGCAGCGCTCAGGCGGGACGGCGATGCATTTTGTCAGCGAGGGCGCTCCGGAGGCGGCGGACCCGCCATCGCCGTCACCGCGCAGAAAGCGAACCCTGGCCTGGACCGGCTATCTGGCGGCAGGCCTGCTGGTCACGGCGGCCTGCGCGATTTCTGCGGTGCTCGATCGGTTCGCCGCCGGGGCCAATCTGGCCATGATCTTTTTGGCCGCCGTGCTGATCACCGGCCTGGCGTTCGGTCTTACGCCCGCCCTGCTGGCCGCCGCCCTGGCCATCGGCGCCTATAACTTCTTTTTCCTGGAGCCGCGCTTCTCCTTCGTCATCGGCCATGCGTCCGATGTTTTGACCTTCGTCATCTTCCTGGCGGTGGCGGGGGTGACCGGATGGCTGACCGGTCGGGTGCGCGACCAGGCCGTCCTGTCCGCACGGCGCGCCGCCGCCGTAACCGCGCTATTGGCCGCCAGCCGCCGCCTGTCGTCCGCCCCGACGGTGGAAACCGCCGCCCAGGCTCTGGCCGAGCAGCTGTCGGCGGCCATCGGGGGCAAGGCCGCCATGTTCCTGCCCAAGGACGGGGAAATCGTAGCGATCAGCGGCGCGCCAAGCCTTGAGCCTTTTTCCACCGCCGCCATGGCCGCCGCCCGCTGGGCCTGGGAAAAGCGCGAGGCCGCCGGCGGCGGGACCGGCACCCTGCCCCAGGTCGGCTGGACCTTTCATCCCTTGATCGGCGTGAGGGGGCCTTCGGGTGTCGCCGCCCTTGAAACGCCCTTGGACGCCGGCAGCGATGAGGATCGGCTGGTCGCCGCCCTGCTGGACCAAGGCGCGCTGGCCTTGGAGCGCGCCGAACTGGCCGCCGCCACGGTGGAGAACGAGGCTTTGCGCCGCTCCGACCGTCTGCGCTCGGCCCTGCTCAATTCCATCAGCCACGACTTGCGCACGCCCCTGTCCACGGTGCTGGGCGCGGCGACCACCCTGATCGACTATCGCAAGACCTTGAAGAGCGAAGTACAGGATGACCTGCTGCTGTCCATCCGCGAGGAGGCCGAGCGGCTGAACCGCTATGTCGGCGATCTGCTGGACATCACCCGTCTGGAGGGCGGCGCCTTGGTCACCCGCAAGACCCTGATCGACGTGCGCGATGTGCTGGGCCTGGCCGGAGACCGCGTGCGGCGGCGCCTGGGCGGCAGGCGTCTGCAGCAGGATTTTCCCGACCAGCTGTCCATGGTCACGGCCGACCCGGCGCTGCTGGAACAATCCTTGGTCAATATTCTCGAAAACGCCATCGCCTACAGTCCGGACGGATCCCTGGTGGAGACGGCGGCCTATGAGGATCGGGGCAATGTGGTGATCAGCATCGAGGACGAGGGCCGGGGCATTCCCACCGCCGAACTAGAGCATGTGTTCGAGAAGTTCCGCCGGATGGAAGACGCTTCGGATCGGGTGAAAGGCACAGGTCTGGGCCTGACCATCGCCAAGGGCTTTGTGGAAGCCATGGGCGGACGCATCGCCGCCGCCAGTCCGATCCACGACGGCAAGGGCACTCGCATCCTGCTCAGCCTGCCCAAGGACGTCCCGACACCGGCCCTCCTGCTGTGAGCGCTCATCGCCCCCGCATCCTGGTGATTGATGACGAGCCGCAGATTCACCGCTTCCTGGGCCCGGCCCTGGACGCGGCCGGCTATGAGCCCATACGCGCCGACACAGCCTCCGAAGGCCTGAAAGCTATCGCCCATCGTCCGCCGGACGCCGTTGTGCTCGACCTGGGCCTGCCGGACATGGACGGCAAGGACGCCCTGGTCAAAGCGCGCGCCTTCTATGATGGACCGATCCTGGTGCTGTCGGCGCGCGACCGCGAGGTGGAGAAGATCGAGGCTCTGGACCGGGGCGCGGACGACTACATGGAAAAGCCCTTCGGCGTGGGCGAACTGCTCGCTCGCCTGCGCGTGGCCATGCGCCACCGGTTAGATCGGCTGGGCGCGCCCGCCGTCGTGCGCGCCGGCGACGTTGAGATCGACATGCTCAAGCGCATGGTCACCAAGGGCGGTCAGGCTGTTCGTCTATCGCCGCGCGAATACGACGTTCTGGCCTGCTTGGCCGAAGGCGCGGGCAAGGTCATGACCCAGGCGCAATTGCTGACTGCGGTATGGGGTCCGGCCAATGCCGAGGACGTGCAGTATCTGCGGGTCTTCATCGGCCATCTGCGCCAGAAGCTGGAGGCCGACCCCGCCTCGCCTCGCCTGATCGTCACCGAGCCGGGCGTGGGTTATCGCTTCATGGCGGAATAGGAAATAAAGCGGTTCCCGCCTTTCGCAACGCGCTCTACCCTGCCTTCGCCGGATCGACCTTAGGTGCGTTCTCCCAGCCGCCGCCGAGCGCCTTGAAGACGCCGATCTGATCGGTGATCAGCGCCTGGTCCGATTGAGCCAGCGCCGCCTGGGCCTGGGCCTGCGTGCGCTGGGCGTCCAGCAGGTCTAGAAAGCTGGCGCCGCCGACATCGAAGCGGACTTTGGCCAGGCGCAGGGCCTCGCTGGAATGGTCGCTGGCCGAGGCCAGGGCTGAATGCCGGTCCAACTCACTGCCATAAGCCGCCAGCGCCTGCTCGGTTTCCCGCAGGGCGTTCAGCACCACGCCGTTGTAGGTCGATAGCGCTGCCGACGCGCCCGCCTTGGCCGAGGCGGTCTGAGCTGCGGCCACCGCCAGGTTGGGGAAGCTCCAACTGATCAGGGGACCCGCGCTCAGGGTGACGTTTTGATAGCGGCCCAGGCTGCCCAGCGTGGGTCCGCCCGCGCCGGCGGCCGCGCCGAGGGTCACGGCGGGAAACAGGTTTGCCACCGCCACGCCCACGCGCGCGGTGGCGGCGGCCAACTGGCGCTCGGCGCGCTTGACGTCCGGTCGGCGGCGCAAAAGCGCGGCCCCATCGCCCACGGGGATCGGCTGTCCCAGAACGGGCGCCGCCTTGCAGGCGTCGGCCTCGGGCGAAATCGCTTCCGGCGGCCGACCGGTAAGCACCGCCAGTTGATACAGCGCCGAACGCCGCTGGCCCTCCAGCGTCGGAATCTGAGCCCGGGTCTGGTCCAGCAAGGTGGCGGCGCGAGCCACATCCAGATCGGAGGTTGCGCCGGCGTCGCGCTGGCGCACCGCGATATCGAAGGTCTGTTGCTGGATCTGCAACGACTGGCGGGCGACATCGGCCTGTTCGTGGAAGGCGCAGGCGTCGGCGTAAGCGCGTGCAGTTTCCGCCGCCACCGTGATGCGAACCAGGTCTTGGGCGGCGGCGGACGCCTGAGCGTCGGCCTTGGCCGCCTCGATCGTGCGGCGAACCTGGCCGAAGAGATCGACCTCGTAAGAGGCGTCCAGCGCAGCGTCGTAGGACCACACGTCCGGCGCGCGGCGACCTTGGCTGTTGGCGAGGAAATTGCCCAAGCTCGAGCGCCCGAAATTTCCGCCGAAGCTCTCACTGGTGGACGGAAAAAGACCGGCCCGCGCCTGGTTCAGCAGGGCCCGGGCCTGGGCGAGATTGGCGGCGGCGGTCTGCAGATCCGTGTTGTGCAACAGGGCCTGCTGCACCAGGCCATCCAACGCGGGGTCCTGGTAAAGCCGCCACCAGTCCGGCGCAGGCGCGGTGGGCGCGGCGATGGCCGGCGTGGCCTCGACAAAGCCGGCGTCGCCCTGCGGCGATGGCGGAAGACGATAGTTTGGCCCGACCGCGCAGCCGGCCAGGGCCAGGCTGAGACTCGCGGCGAGACAGGAGGGCGGCAGGCGCATCAAACCCTGCTCCCCGGGTCCGCTGGTCGGGCGCCGCCGCCGGTTGTCGGCCGCAGGGGCTTTTTGGCCATTGAGCGGCAGACCACATAGAAAATCGGCGTGAAGATCAGGCCGAACCCGGTCACGCCGATCATGCCGAAGAATACCGCCGTGCCCAGCGCCTGACGCATCTCAGACCCGGCGCCGGTGGCGAACGCCAGGGGCATGACGCCGAGGATGAAGGCGAATGAGGTCATCAGGATCGGACGTAGCCGCGTGCGCCCGGCCTCGGCGGCGGCTTCGCGCGAGGACAGGCCGTGCTCCTGTTCGCCCTGGCGCGCGAACTCCACGATGAGGATGGCGTTCTTGGCGGCCAGACCGATCAGCACGATGAATCCGACTTGGGTTAGAATGTTGTTGTCGATCCCGCGAAAATTGATCCCCGCCAGAGCCGCCAGCAGGCACATGGGCACGATCAGGATCACCGCCAGGGGCAGGGTCACGCTTTCATAGAGCGCCGCCAGCATCAGGAACACGAACACGACGGCCAGGACAAACACCAGCCCGCCCGCGCCGCCGGCTTTCTGCTGTTGGAAGGCCAGTTCGGTCCATTCCCATCCGAAGCCCACCGGCAAGACCCGGTTCGCCGTCTGCTCCATGGCGTTCAACGCCTCGCCGCTGGAGCGGCCTGCGGCGGGTTCACCCTGAATTTCGGCGGAGGGGTAGAGGTTATAGCGCAGAACCCGATAGGGCCCTGTGGTGCGCTTGAGGTTGATGACCGAGCCTAACGGCACCATTGCGCCTGAACTGGAGCGGGTCTTCAATTCGGTGATCCCGGCTTCGTCGCGCCGGAAAGGGGCGTCGGCTTGGGCCACAACCTGGAAGGTTCGGCCCAGGAATGTAAAATCGCCGATGTAGCTGGACGCCAGATAGGTCTGAAGGGTGTTGAACACCTGGGAATCCGACACGCCCAGCGCCTCGGCCTTATCGCGGTCGATGTCGGCGAAAAGGCGCGGGGTTCGGGTGTTGAACGAGACGAAGGCGTTAGCGATCACGCCGGACTTGACCGCCGCCTGCGCCACAGCGTTGGCGGCCTGTTCCAAGGCCGCATAGCCGCGTCCGGCCCGATCCTCCACGATCATTTTGAAACCGCCGGTGCTGCCGATCCCGCGCACAGGCGGAGACAAAAGCACCCGCACGTCGGCGCCGACCACTTGCTTGGCGTACTGCTTGCGCAAATCCGCCATGACCGCGAGGGTGCTGACGCCCTTGCGTTGGGCGAACGGGGTGTTGATGGCGTAGATTTGGGCCGAGTCTGCGGTATTGACGCTGGTGACCGGATCCAGACCGACCTGAACGCTAGCCGCCGCGATACCGGGTTCCTTCAACAGAATCTGGGTCACCTGGGTGGTGATCGCGTCGGAGCGCTGCAGCGTCGATCCCGCCGGCAAGTTTATGCCGATAGGGAAAGAGCCCTGGTCCTGGGCGGGAATAAAGCCGCTGGGCGTGGCGACCAGCCGCCAGCCGGTCAGCACGAGCAAGCCGCCGTAGATCACCAGCATAACGACGATGACGCCCAACAGGCGGCGCGTCAGATCGCCGTAGGCGGAGCCGAGCTGCTCGAAGCGTGCATTGAACGCCTGTCCGAAGGCGGCGAACGGCCGCTCCCACAGCTTTAAGGCCTGCGCGTCGGATTGGTGCGGCCTGAGAATGAGGCCGGCCAGCGCCGGCGACAGCGTCATGGACACCGTCAGGGATACAATCGTCGCTGAAGCGATGGTCAGGGCGAACTGCCGGTAGAAGGCGCCGGTAATGCCTGTGACGAAGGCTGCGGGGACGAACACGGCTATGAGCACCAGGGCGATCGCCACCAGGGCGCCGCCAACCTCGTCCATGGTGGTATGGGCCGCCTGTTTGGGGGTCATGCCGGCCCTGAGATGCCGTTCACAGTTCTCGACCACAACAATCGCATCGTCGACCACGATGCCCACCGACAGCACCAGCCCGAACAGCGACAGGTTGTTCAGCGAGAAGCCAAACACCTTCATCATGAACAGGGCGCCGGTCAGAGAGATCGGGATGGCGAGGATGGGGATGACCGCCGCGCGCCAAGTCTGCAGGAAGACCAAGACTACGATCACGACCAGGATCAGGGCTTCGAAGAGGGTCTTCTGCACTTCCTCCACGGAAGCGCGCACATATTGGGTGGGATTGTAGACGATCACGTAGTCCAGCCCGGGCGGGAAGGACGTCTTCAACTGCTTCATGGTCGCCGCGATTTCGTCGGCGGTTTGCAGGGCGTTGGAGCCAGGCAATTGCAGGACCGCGAGGAAGGCGGCCGTCTGTTGGTTCAGTCGAGCATCAACGGTGTAGTCCGCCGCGCCCAGCTCCAGACGCGCGACGTCGCTGATACGGGTCAGCCCCCCGGCGTTGTCGCGCTTGATCACAATATTGGAGAACTGGGTCGGATCGCTGAGGCGCCCGAGGGCCTGGACATCGAGCTGGTAAGCGGGCGCGCCGGCCGCGCTGAAGGGCGGCGTTCCCAAAGCGCCGGCCGCAATCTGCAGATTGTGGCTCTGTAGGGCCTGGGTGATGTCTTCGACCGTGACATTGCGGGCGGCGGCCCGGTCCGGGTCGATCCACACCCGCATGGAAAAGTCGCGCGCGCCCTTGAGCGAGATGTCTCCCACGCCGTGCAGGCGTAAAAGCGGGTCGCGCACCTGTAGCGCGGCGTAGTTGGCCACGTACTGCTGGCTCAGGCTGCCATCGGGCGAGAACATGTGAACAGCGAGGAGCAGATCGGACAATGCCTTGCGCACGGTCACGCCGCTGCTTCGCACCTCCAGGGGCAGGTGGGGTTGGGCCGCGGCGACCCGGTTCTGAACATCGACCTGGGCCTCGTTCAGATCGGTGCCGAGCTGGAAGGTCACCGTGATCGTCAGGTGTCCGTCGCCGGTGGATTGCGAGGACATGTAGAGCATGTTCTCGGCGCCGTTGAGCGACTCCTCAATAGGCGTAGCGACCTGTTCGGCCACCGTCTCAGCGGAGGCGCCCGGGTAGTAGGCGCTGACCTGCACCGTAGGCGGAACGATCTCAGGATACTGGGCGAGCGGCAGGGTGGGAAAGGCGACCAGACCCAGCAAGGTGATGATGACAGAAATGACGGCCGCGAAGATCGGTCGTTCGATAAAGAAGTGAGCGATTTTCACGGACGGCCCGGCTTAGCGCACGGAATCCACCGCCGTGGCGGCCGCCGCGGGGGGTGATGTGAAGGCGATGTTACTGTCGGGCTTTGCGACTACGGAGACGATGGAGCCGGGCCTGGCATCGACCTTTTGTCCAGGGTGGGCCCTCTGCACGCCGTCGATGACCACATGGTCGGCGTTGGACAGTCCTGAGCGGATGACCCTCAAGCCGTCCATGAGCGGTCCGACCTGTACGATCTTACGCACGACATCACCGCCGGGATTCACCACATAGACGATCTGATTATTCTGGTCGGTGACCACCGATTGGTCAGGCACGAGCAGGGCGTCATAGGCGCCCGAACCCAACAGACGCAGGTGGCCGAACATTCCGGGCGTCAGGAAGCCGTCGCGATTGTCCACCACAGCCCGGCCGCGGATGGTCCCGGCGCTCGTATTCAGCGCGTTGTCGACGAACTCCATATGGCCTTTCCAGCGATACTCGGTCTCGTCCTGCAGGCGGATCTCCACCGGATTGGCCTGGGCCCGCGAGGATCGGCGCGAGCCGTCGCGGTTTTCACGTTGGTATTTCAGATAAAGGCCCTCGGACCCTTCGAAGCTGAAACGGATGGGGTCAGTGTCGACGATGCTGGTCAGAACGGTGACATCCGCCGTCACCAGATTTCCCGGCGCCACGCGCCGATCAGACACCCGGCCGCTCAGGGGTGCGACTACGCGGGTGAATTCGAGGTTCAACGCGGCTGACCGCACCTGAGCCTGAGCAGCCTCAAGATCGGCTTCGGCCTGCTTTTCCGCAGCCAGGCGATTGTCGTAATCCTCCTGACTGACGGCGCGGGCGTCCAGCAGGGTCTTGCCTCGGGTCAGGGCGGTGCGGGCGTTGGCCAGCGTCGCCTGGGTGCGCGCCGCTTGAGCCTTGGCGAGGTCCAGGGCGGCTTGATAGGGGCGCGGATCGATTACGAACAGCACCTGGCCCTTGTGAACGACCGCGCCGTCCTTGAAACCGACCGATTGCAGATAGCCGCTGACTCTGGGCCGCACGTCCACCTGATCGACGGCGTCAAAATGGCCGACATAGTCGTCCCAGTCGACCACGCGCTTATGAAGCGGGGCGGACACGGTGACGATAGGCAGCGCCGAAGCCTTGCTTTCAGGCTTCCCGCAACCACTCACCGCCAGGCACCCACCGGCCGCGATCAAGCACGCTAGCTTCAGCCGCATTCGTCTCGTCCGACCCGCTTTTTCAAGGGCGCCCACCGTTCCTTCGACACCGTGCCCAAACCGACGCGGTCGGCGCAACCTCCAATTCCCGCGAAGTGTTGGCAAAATTTTGCCTTACCCTCAGGCGTGGCGCCGCCGTTGGACATCCGTTTCGCAAGCCAGGGTATCGACAATATTTCCGCTCGATTTCAGATCGCTGTTGCCGTGAAGGTTCGCGTGAAGGGCGAACAGCCGGCTATCTCCCGGATGGGCGCGCGTGCTAGGGAAGGCGTTGGAGGCCTTGGAGCGCCCACCGTCATCATGACGCAGACGCGTAATGTCCAGACCCACAGCAGCAACCGCCGCGCCCAGACCAGACAGGGACATAGGCTTGAACGCCAATAACCATAAGGGCGCGCCGATTGAGGCTGATTCAGCTTCGCCATCCTTGCCCGAGCCAGAGGGGCCGCCTAGCCGATCCCGCTTTGCCTGGGCGCCCGCCGCCTTGGCCGGCGCCATCGTGCTCGGCCTTTGGGGCCCCAATCTGGTGCGGCCGCCGCCCACAGCCTGGACCACCTATATCTCGCTTAAGGGCCAGACACGCCGGATCAGGCTGGGCGACCAAAGCCTGGTGCGGATGAACGGCGCAACTTCAGTGAAGATGGTCTTCGACGATCATTTGCGCAAAGCGGTGTTCGAGGGCGGAGAGGCGGAATTCGCTGTGGCGACCAACGCTCGCCCCTTTCAGATGTCCATAGGCGACAGGGACCTGCGCACCCGATACGCCGACTTCAACCTGCGGCGCTACGGCCGGATAGGGGCGGTCAAGGCGACCCTGACCGTGCGGCGGGGCCAGGTCGAGATCGGCGAAATTCAAGGCAAGGACGAAACCCGCACGCTGGGCGCCGGTGATCAAATGAGCTGGACCGAAGGCCATAGCGCGGCGACCACGCGCAGGGTCGATCCGGAACTCGCCTTCGCTTGGCAAAGTCATCGGCTGATCTACGATCACACGCCGCTGGCCGAGGTTGTGACGGATTTGAACCGTTACGCGCCTAGGCCGATCAGCATAATGCCCGAGTCGCTGGGCGAAATGCCGTTCACCGGCCTGCTGGTCTTGGATAGCGAAGACAGGATGCTGGACCGGCTAAAGAGCGCCCTGCCGATTCAAGCCCAGACTCTGCCCGCCGCCATTGTGTTGAAGCCCCGTGCGACGGCGGTCAATTCCGGCCCGCCGCGCGCCCGCCCCGGCGCCAAGCCGCGCCCGGCAGGTCAATAACTTATGCGGAAGACCGCGCGGACATCGGCGTTCTGGTAATCGCTGCGGAACTCGCCCCCGGCCTCGACCGCGAAGTGAACCCACTCGCCGTCGCCCTTCAGCTGCAGGCGAACCACCCCCGCGCCGCCGGTTGCGGAGTTCGCGGGCACGGTGAACGTAGGGCCGCCATAGGCAAACTGAGCCGTCGTGGCGCCAGGGCCGCCGGTGACCACTTGGTCCCAGCCCACTTCGATCTGGGGCCTGAACACGAAGGTGCTGCCGTAGTGGGCGCCGGCCACCACGCCCGCGGTGACGCTGGTCTGGGTGCTGTTGCGCGACTTGACCTTGAAATCGAAGCCCTGGCCGCCGCCGCTTTCGGCGTAGCTGCCCTCGTTCACGCTGAACACATCCAGGTGAGCCTCGGGCATGAGGAAGAAGTGATCGCTCAAGTCGACCGGCGCGCTGGCGCCCAGATGGCCGCTAAAGTCGTAGCCGGACCACGACCCGTTGGCCGTGCGCGAGATCGCCGTGCCGCCGGTCGGCGTCGCGGCGAATTGGCGCCGCTCCGAGACTTTCAAAAAGCCCCCCGCCACCCGCGCCTCGGTGTGCAAAATGCCGAACTGCGGGGCGGCGTACAGCCCCGCTTCCAGCCGGCTGATCGACACAAGGCTGTCGCCCGGATCGTTGGGCTTGGAGACGTTGGCGCTGGCGAAGGACAGGTCCGCGCCGAAGCCGTCGAAATCCACGCCGCCGACCAAACCCAGGCCAACCGCCCGATAGGCTTCGTTGTCCGCGCGCCTCTGGTTGAGCCCGATCAGGTATTCACTGGCCCACAGTCCGCCCTGGCTGCCGGTGTAGTCCTCTTCATTGTCCGCGTCTTCGGTTGTTCCCACCGACCCACCGGCCCCGTCGAAGCCCGCTGCGCCGATCGACGCCCGGGCCACGGCTTTGGACATCGAGGTGACCACCTGGAAGACATCGCCGGAGGAATTGGGCAGCAGCATCTGATAGGGCGTCCTGAAGCCCGCTGAGCTGCTGGCGTTGACCAGGATGCTCTGAATGCCTGTGTCTTTGCCGAGGGAGGCATAGATCGCCGGAAAGGCGGCCGTTTCGGCCTTGTTGAGACCGAGCTGTGCGGCGGTTTTGGGCTGGACGGTGATATTCACCGTTCCGGCTGCGGTATTGGTCTGGGTCGATAGGCTGAACAGGAACGACGGGGTGGTCGGAGACGCGATGGTCCCGGCCGTTAGGGACGACGCCTGAATCACCGTGAAGGTCTGGGCGACGGTGGGCGCTGACAGAATATTCACGCCGATGGTCGCACCGTTGGCGAGGTTCGCCGTGCCGACGTTGAATTGAGTGTTGGTTGCGGCGCCGCTCAGTTTCTGCGGGTCAATTGCGACGACGAGGGCGCTGGTGGCGCCGACCGTCAAGCTTGTCCCCCGAATGGTCGTGGGCGAATTGTCCTGCAAAGTGCCGTTCGGCACGCTGATGGCGATGCCGGTTCCGCTGTAGGTCAGGGCCCCGACGTAGCTGGCCCCGTTGGCGATGTTCAACTGGCTGCCGGCGCCGGATCCCAAGCTGAGCGCGCCGGTCAATGAGCCCGCCAGAAGCTGCACATTGTTCGGCCCGGTCTGGCTAAGCCGGACGTCACCCAAGATGGAGGGCGTGACGCCGGTGGCGGAGACCGCCTGAGTAAAGGCGACCCCCGTAGTATTGGCGCTCAGGTTGAGCGCCACAGCCTGCCCGTTCAGGGTGTCGCCGGGGTTGGTGGTCGCCAGGGTGGTGGAGATCGTTCCGTAGTTTTTGAACGTGGAGATCGTGCCGCTGTTGTCGACCACGCCGTAGGCCGAAGCGCTGTCGCCCGTAACCCCGGCGCTGATCGCGCCGTAGTTGGTGAACGCCGAGACCGAGGCGCCGCTGTTGATCTGCACGGCGGTGGCGTTGACCGCGCCGGAGGCTGCGGCAACCGACGCGGCGATGATCCCTTCGTTCTGGATCAAGGGCGTCGACGCGCCCGACTCCATGAGCAGGGCGGTGGAATTGGCTTGGTAAGCGTTTGCGGTGATGCTGCCGGTGTTGGCGATGCGGATCCCGCCCGAGATGGCGACCCCGCCGCCGCCGGCGCCGATATCCAGGCCGGTGGCCGACACGCCGTCGTAGACGCCCGCGCCCGTGATGACGCCCTCGTCGATCAAGCCGAAGCAGTTGTTGCCGGGCCCATAGAGCGCCCCGTTACAGGTCCCGAACTGACCAAGCGTGATCGGGCTTGTCCCGCCGACCACCATGGCCGGGGCCGCGCCGAACGTCTGCACGACGGCCGAGCCCTCAGACCCGTCGGCCACGCCGTCAAAGTCTAGGTCAGCCGTGCTGCCCGAAGCCGTGTTTGCGGGCGGCGCGCCCAGGAATATGCCGCCGAGCACGCTGCCCTGGACAACCAGAGCTGATCCGCCCTGCTCGACCTGAGAGGGGGTGGCTTGCACGATGTTCAATATCGTGGCGCTGGGACGCGTAGGCGAGGCATAGCCGGTGCTAGACACGGTGGAATAAACGCTCAGGGCGCCGTCAATCTTGCCGGTGGTCTGAGCCGCCACCGAATACTGACCCTGCGCCGCTACGGATGCGTTGATATTTACCGCACCGGTGATTTCCCCGGCCGTATAGACGCCGTAGTCGCTGTCGCCGGTCATAGAGACGGCGCCGTTGATCGTCAGGGCGCCGACGCCGATCCCGCCGGCCAGACCGCCGCCAATGTTGACGCCATAGGAGTTATTGCTCTGGATGGTGATGGCGCCGGAGGTGACGCCGCCTGTGAACGCGCCCTGGGTTTGGATTCCGTAACGGCTAGTCCCTGCAGCGAAGGGCTCGAAAATGAGGCCATCGGAGCTGTTGGTGCCGATGATGAAGGTCTCGGAGTTAATGATCGTGCCGCTGACGTTGATCGATCCGATCACGCCCGGAGTCGCGAGAATGCCCACCGAGTTGTTGACGTTGCTGAAATTGAGGCCGCCCTCGACGGAGACGGTGTTGTTGCTGTTCAGGGTGATGGCCGCCCCGCTCCCAGGTGCGATCGATCCCGTGGACGTGACATCGATGTTGCCGGCGGTCGACGTTTGCAGCGGCGTGGTCGATGCGGACGACACCGACGTTTGCGCCAAGGCCGCACCATGCACGGCCAAGGCGAACAGCGGGGCCGTCGAGGCCGCCGCCAGGAACCGGAATCGCAGGCCCGAGCGCCGGGGCCGATGGACGCGTTCGAGCGCGAGAGGAGTTCGATCAACTATCGGCATCGGGTCCTAATTCAATTCCGTGTGACACGTGCTGACACCTACGCCATCAGGACAGGTCTGGGTCAAGGCCTGGGGCGATCATGCGCTTGGTTCGGCTGGGCTTTTACACGTCGGCTAAATTGTGGCGGCGGCGAGGCGGCGAGGCGTGACAAGCGTTGAAAACAGGGCTGTTAGATCGACCGCGAAGGGGCTCGCGTTCAGTAACGTTTCGTCCTGACGGTCCTTATTGTCGCCGACCGAGCCTTGCAAGACCTTATCGCGGATTCATGCGACCGCGCCCTGCGAAGGCTTGGTCAAGCCCGAGCGCTGGGAGCCCGACTCGGGGTATGCGAAGCTTATGGGCAGATTATCAGGCATGGCGTGGCTTCTGGGGGCGTGGGCATGGTCAGGGGCGCAGGCCTTGGCTCAGTCCGCGCCGGCCCCGGCGGCCGGCCCCATCTGCGCCGACCGGCCCGGCAAGGGCACGTCGACCTGTACGGCCCCGGCGGGTCATTGGCAGGTGGAAGTGGACGCGGTTGATCTGACGCATAGCCGAACAGGCGGCGGGGCCATGGATTTCGAAGTCTTCGCCGCCGCCAACATCAAATACGGCCTGACCGACAGGCTGGATATGGAGCTGACGCTCACGCCCTGGCAGACTAGCCGAGGCGGCGGGGCGCCGAGCGCTCAGGGCTTTGGCGACTTGGTGGTCCGATCCAAGCTGGCCCTGGTTCCGTCGGGCGACATCACGGTCGCGCTAGACCCTTATGTGAAGATTCCGACGGCGACGGGCGGCTTGGGCGACGGGGCCTATGAGGGCGGGATGGTGGCGCCTGTCGCCTGGACCCTGCCGGATCAGTTCAGCCTGGCCCTGACGCCCGAGCTGGATTGGCTCAAGAACGGCGCGAACGGCGGGCGGCACATCGCCTATTCCGCCACGCTCGGGCTGGGCCGCGCCCTGACGCCCGAACTGACCGGCGGGATGGAGTTGTGGGGCGCCGTCAATGCCGACCCGGCAGGACAGACGCGCCAATCGTCTTTCGACCTGTCCTTGGCCTTCATCCCGGCCAAGGCCCAGTGGCTGCAAATCGACGGCGGGATCAATCTGGGCCTGAACCGCGCGACGCCCCAGAGCGAGGTCTATATGGGCGTGTCCCGCCGGTTCTAGGTTCAGGGTTCGATGATGAACTCTTCCACCGCATAGCCCTGAAAATAGAGCAAGGCCGTCAGGTCGGCCTGGTCGATCCTGGCGTCCGCCTGCGCCGCGACCACCGGTTTAGCCCGATAGGCCACGCCCAGCCCCGCAACCTCGATCATGGCCAAATCGTTGGCGCCGTCGCCAATGGCGCAAACCGCCGCCGGATTGATCTCCAGAGCCTGCGCCTGCTCACGCAGGGCCTCCAGCTTGGCCTCACGACCCAGGATCGGCGCCTCCACCTGACCGGTCAGAACCCCTGCCCGCTCGACGAACCGATTGGCCCGCTGGAGATGGAACCCGGCCTCCGCCGCGACCCGCTCGGTAAAGAAGGAGAACCCGCCCGACACCAGCACGCAGCGCACGCCGTGAGCGCGCAGGGTCTGGACCAGGGTTCGCGCCCCGGGATTGAGGCGGACCCGTTCGTCGTAGCACTGCTGAAGGGCGCTGATCGGCAAGCCCTGCAACATCGCCACGCGTTCTGTCAGGGCGCCATCGAAGCCGATCTCGCCCTGCATGGCGCGCTCGGTGATCGCGGCGACCTGAGCCTTAACCCCGGCGAAGTCGGCCAACTCATCCAGGCATTCGCAGTCAATGATGGTCGAATCCATATCGGCGAGGAACAGCCGCTTCTTGCGTCCTGTCGAAAGTTGAACCGCCACATCGACCGGCAGGCCCACCAGCGTCCGCTCCAGATCGTGGCGCAGGGCTCCGATCACTTCTGCGGCGTTCAAGGTCAGGTGGGACACCACCTCCAGGTCCAGCGCCCCGGGGCCGAGCAGGCGGCTGGACTTAACGGCTGCGGCCGCGACCGGCAGGAGAAGCTCCACGCGCTCCTGAGCGGCGGGCAGGACAGCCGGATCGGGCGCGACAAGGGTGATAGCCAATTGCATGGGCTGCGGGTTAGACCGCGCGGCAGGGCGCATCAAGCCCGACAACGCCAAAGCGGCGGACCCAGGCGCCGGGGATTGCGTGTATGAAAAGATCGGACCGTCCGGCCGTTTTCTTGATCACCGGGCCGACAGCCAGCGGAAAGTCGGCCCTGGCCTTGCGGCTGGCCGAACGGATCGGCGGCGAAATCGTCAATGCCGACGCCCTGCAGATCTACCGCGACCTGCGTCTGCTGACCGCACGGCCCAGCCCGGACGAGGAGGCGCGCGCGCCTCATCATCTGTATGGAACCGTCGACGGCGCCCAGGGCTGGTCGGTGGGAAGATGGTTGAGGGCCGCCACCGATCTGTTGCAAGAGATCGCCGGGCGAGGCCGTCCGGCGGTAGTGACCGGGGGGACGGGTCTCTATTTTCGCGCTCTGACCGAGGGCCTGGCGGAGATCCCGCCTATCGCCAAAACCCACAGGCTCAAGGCTCAGGCGCAGTTCGACGACCTCGGCGAGGCGGCTTTTCGCGAGGCCTTGGCCAAGGTCGACCCCGCAGCGGCGGCGCGCATCGCGCCGGGTGATCGTCAGCGGCTGGTGAGGGCCATGGAGGTGTACGACGCCAGCGGCCGGTCGCTGAGCGAGTGGCAGGCCGACACACGGCCGACCCTAGCGCCTGGGTCTTGGCAAGCGGCCGTGCTGGAGCCAGATCGGGCCACGCTCTACGCCCGTTGCGACGCGCGGCTCGCCCTCGCCGTGCGAGACGGCGCCCTGGATGAGGTGCGGGAGCTGGTCTCGCGGGGCCTTGACCCGTTCCTGCCCGTCATGAAGGCCGTCGGCGTTCGCGAACTGGCGACGTATCTGGCCGGTGACTTGGCTCTGGATGAGGCCCTGGCTTTGGCTCAGCGGGAAACGCGACGCTACGCCAAGCGCCAGTCCACCTGGCTGCGCAATCAGACCCCCGATTGGCCGCGCCTGAAAACGCCCGAGGAGATCGACCAGTTCGTGACGACTGTAGCGGGATCCGGCGGCGGCGCTTGACCGGTAAGGCCGTGCATGGCATCAAGCCCGCTTGCCAAGGAGATGCACGCGTGGGCGCACACCTCGTAGTTTCGGAGCGGCCGACAGCGGAATGATCGTTTGATCATGCCGTCATCGGTCGCATGCTCAGGGCCCCTCGCGGGCCCTTTTTCATGCCCTTTGTTCAGCCTACCTTCCTCCCGGAGGACCTCGCCATGACCGCCCAGACCACCATAGACCCCAAGACCAAGACCGACGCGACGACGGAGACCATGACCGGCGCCCAGATGGTGGTGCGCGCCCTGGTCGACCAAGGCGTAGATGTCCTGTTCGGCTATCCGGGCGGGGCGGTCCTGCCGATCTATGACGCCCTGTTCGACGAGCCGCGCCTGCGCCACGTCCTGGTCCGTCATGAGCAGGGCGCGACCCATGCGGCCGAAGGCTATGCCCGCTCCACCGGCAAGCCGGGGGTGGTCCTGGTCACCTCAGGCCCCGGCGCGACCAATGCGGTCACCGGGATCGTCGACGCCCTGATGGATTCCATTCCCCTGGTGGTGATCACCGGCCAGGTCGCCACCCATCTGATCGGATCGGACGCCTTTCAGGAGGCCGATACCGTCGGCATCACCCGCTCATGCACCAAGCACAACTATCTGGTCAAACGGGTGGAGGACCTGGCGCGGGTCATGCACGAGGCCTTCCATATCGCCACCTCCGGCCGCCCCGGCCCGGTGGTCATCGACATCCCCAAGGACGTGCAGTTCATGACCGGGCCCTACATCGGGCCTGAACAGGCCAAGCCCCTGCACAGCTATAACCCGCGCACCAAGGGCGATCAGGACAAGATCGCCCAGGCGGTGGAGCTGCTGGCCAACGCCAAGCGGCCGGTCTTGTACACCGGCGGCGGCATCATCAATTCCGGCCCGGAGGCGAGCCAGGCCCTGCGCGAGCTGGCCCACCTGACCGGCGCGCCCGTCACCTCGACCCTGATGGGCTTGGGCACCTTCCCGGCGGCCGACCCGCAATGGCTGGGCATGCTGGGCATGCACGGTAGTTTCGAAGCCAACCACGTCATGCACGACTGCGACGTCATGGTGTGCCTGGGCGCGCGGTTCGACGACCGGATCACCGGGCGGCTGGACGCCTTCTCGCCGGGCTCGACGAAAATCCACGTGGATATCGACCCGTCGTCCATCAACAAGAATGTGCTGGTCGAGCTGGGCATCGTCGGCGATGTGGGCTCGGTCATCCGGGACATGCTGGCGGCCTATAGGGCGCATGGCCACAAGAAGGCCGACCTGTCCGCGTGGTGGGCGCAGATTGAGACCTGGCGGGCGCGAAACGGCTTCGCCTATCGCCAGGATTCCAAGATCATCAAGCCGCAGTACGCCATCGAGCGCCTCTACGCCCTGACCAAGGACCGCGACACCTACATCACCACCGAAGTCGGCCAACACCAGATGTGGGCGGCTCAGTTCTACCGCTTTGAGAAGCCTAACCGGTGGATGACCTCCGGCGGCTTGGGCACCATGGGCTACGGCCTGCCCGCTGCGGTCGGCGCCCAGATGGCCCATCCGGACTCTCTGGTGATCGACATCGCCGGGGAAGCCTCGGTGCAGATGACCATGCAGGAGTTCTCCACGGCGGTTCAGTTCGACCTTCCGATCAAGATCTTCATTCTGAACAACGAATGGATGGGCATGGTGCGCCAATGGCAGCAGCTGCTGCACGGCGAGCGTTACAGCCATTCCTACTCCGACAGCCTGCCCGATTTCGTCAAACGGGCCGAGGCCATGGGCGGGGTGGGCATCCGCGCCGACACGCCCGATGAGCTGGACGCCAAGATCATGCAGATGATCGACACGCCCCGGCCCGTGTTGTTCGACTGCCGCGTGGCCAAGGAAGAGAACTGCTTCCCCATGATCCCGTCCGGCAAGGCGCACAACGAGATGCTGCTGGGCGATTCCGGCCAGGACCTCAACCAGGCTATCGACGACGAAGGCAAGATGCTGGTGTAAAGCAGCAACCAGAACATAAGAATCGTCATCCTCGGAAAACGCGGAGCGTTTGTCCGAGGACCCAGCAGTTCCAGGCGTGCCGCTTGCTGGGTCCTCGGGCTCGCCTACGGCGCCCCGAGGATGACGACCAATAGAAGAGCTTCTCCATGCCCCCCCGCCTGAACGAAAACACCGAGAAACGCACCTTCGCCGTGCTGGTCGCCAACGAGCCGGGCGTGCTCGCGCGCGTGGTGGGGCTGTTCTCGGCCCGGGGCTACAACATTGAGAGCCTGACGGTGGCCGAAACCGACGCGGAGAGCCACGTTTCGCGCATCACCATCGTCACCTCGGGCACCGCCTTGATCCTGGAGCAGATCCGCGCACAGCTCGAGCGCATGGTCTCGGTGCGCGGGGTGCAGGACGTGACCCTCGACCCGCTCGGCATCGAGCGCGAACTGGCCTTGATCAAGGTGCGCGGCGCGGGCGATACGCGGGCCGAAGCCCTGCGTCTGGCCGACATCTTCCGCGCCAAGGTGATCGACACCAGCCTTGAAAGCTTTGTGTTCGAATTGACCGGCGCCCCGTCCAAGATCGATCAGTTCGTCGCCCTGATGCGCCCGATAGGCCTGGTGGAGCTGTCACGCACGGGGGTGCTATCGCTGACCCGGGGGCTGGGTTAGACAAATTGTTCTCTATATGTTCTTTTCGAGTCGAGGCGGATATGGCATTCTTAGCCCTTTAAAAGGGACATTGAACGTGCCTGAAAATGACTCGACATCGGGAATAGCCACCGTCCGCGCCAACATTAGCCGAAACCCTAGCCGGCCTGGCGTCATCGGCTCAGCTCTGCGCGCCGCCATCTCCGGGCAAGAAGACCCAGCTTATTACGATCCTGCGGTTCAATCTTGGATGAAGATTTTCCAAGCATCGATGTCCGTTCCAAAGGGACCAGGAATTCTGGGACACTACCCGGAATCCCCCCCGATAGCTCCGCGAAGTGGCGGCAGCGGCGGAAATCCTGAAGTCGCCTTCGCCGGGACATTGATTGATCGGCGATATGACGAAACAATCCCGGAAACACACTGCACCTATGAGCGGCCAGGAATGTCGACCTACACTGTAAGACTTCCTGGATACGTTAAGTGCCCTGAGACAACGCCTGCGCCCCGGGGATAACATGCTGTCCCTCAGGCTATCCCAAGCGGCAATCAACAAGATCGCAAGCGACGCCGATCTTCTCGCCGAGGTTCGCGGCCGGGACCTGAGGTGGGTTCTGATGCGCTACACGGCCTGCTTTTCCACAGACAAAGACGGTCGCCGGATCGACTATGGAGGGGGCTTGGGCCTTCACTTCGTAGACAAAAGCGAGCCTATGGAAGAAGGAGCCATGCAGCTTGCTGCGGATGGCGGACTATGCGTGTCCGTCCTTCTATTTGGCGAACCAAGCGATGGGTGCTGGATCGTCGACTACCAGGATCGAGCTTTCTCCCTGGTCGAGGCCTCCTGACAGGCTCTCACGACCAGTTCGTCGCCCTGATGCGCCCCATCGGCCTGGTGGAGCTGTCAAGCACCGGCGTGCTGTCGCTGACGCGGGGACTGGCCTAGGCGGCGGCAACGGGGCCTTTCGGGACTGTCATTGGAATTTAGTCGATTGGCTGGCACAATCGCGTCATGGACCGCAAGCAAGCGTTGCAGATTCTGAAAAGCCACCAGAGCCAGCTGTCGCTCCGCGGCGTCAGGCGCGTGGCTTTGTTCGGATCGGTCGCACGCGACCAATCAGGACCGCAGAGCGATCTGGACATCCTTGTACAAATCGATCCGGCGGCGCGGCTCGACCTCTACAGCTACACCGCTCTCACCCAATATATCGGCGACCTTTTCCCGGTGCGGGTAGACATAGCCAACTACGAGGGGCTGAAAGCCCATCTGAAAGCCTCAGTCGAGCGCGACGCAATCTATGCCTTTTAAGGCTGAGCAATCGGCCTTGTTGGATATGCTGGACAATGCCGTGCTGGCCCAAAGCTTTGTTGAGGGGATGGACATCGAGGGGTTTCGGCAGGATCGCCGCACCTTCTATGCCGTGGTGCGCTGCCTCGAAATCATCTCAGAGGCCAGCCGCAATCTAGGCGACGACCTAAAAGGCCGGCATGCCGGCCTGGATTGGCGCGCCATCGCAGGGTCGGGCAACATCTCTACCGGCACAACTACGACAATGTCGGCCCAGATTTGGTTTGGCGCACCGTGACCCAGCGAATGAACGAGATCATCGACCTGGCCAGAGTCGAGCTTTCTCGCCTGGACGGATAAGCGTCCTTTAATCGGCAACCTTTCCGCCCTACATTGGTCCTGTCAGGCCTCGGTCTGACTATGGAGATAAACGCGCGTGCAATAAGCGGACTGGACCCGGGTGCGATTCCCGGCGGCTCCACCATTTTCTTCCCGGGTTATCGCCGGGCTGCATGGGGCCGATCAGCATCGACAGACGTGTAAAGACGTTGCTTT
>CAYVHP010000086.1:0-15573 GCA_964451265.1 uncultured Caulobacteraceae bacterium
AAGCCTTCAGCCGCTGTCCCTTCGGTCCCCAGCCGCGCAGGGGCGCCATGTTGGTCTTCACCCAGGTCTCGTCGATGAACACAAGGCGCCAGGGGTCTATCCGCCCCTGGTAAGCCTTCCAGCGCTCACGTTTGCGCGCGAAGTCAGGGCGCGTCTGCTCCTGTGGAAACAGGCTTTTTTTGAAGCTGAGGCCCTCGGCGTGAAGAAACACCCACACCGCCCGGGGTTGGGTCTTGATCCCTCGCTCGGCCAACTCCGCTGTCAGGCCTCGCAGCGTAACCGGCCCCGAGGCGATCCGCTCGCGCAGCCATTCAGCGCAGTCTCCCGAGAGCGTACGCGGTTTGTAACCGCCAATCTGGGCCGGCTCCAAAGAGCCGGTCTCACGCTCACGGCGCGTCCACTTCGATACGCACGATGGACTGATCCGTAGGGCCGCCGCTAACGCCTCCCCATCACCCTCTTCAGCTCGCTCGGCTTGACCCCGCCCAGCGCGAACAGCAACGCGCCGTAGAGCGGCAGGGCCAGGGCGCAGACCAGGGCGACCGCGGGCTCCTTGGCGTGTAACGGTCCCACCGCCAAAAAACGGACGGCGTGTTCGATCACGAGCCGTTCGTGCGAGGCCAACGCCAGAGCTAGCCCCAAAGCCACGCTGGCGGCCGCGATGCGGGCGATCCTGGCCATGGCGGCGGCCGAGACCGTGTAATGCCGGCGCCGGGCCAGCGCCCCCAGCATCAAAAACACGCTGAGCCATGACGCTGCGCTGGTGGCGGCGGCTATGCCCTGGAAGCCGATGGTCAGGAACAGCCCCACGCCCAGGGCGATGTTCACCACCACCTGGAGCATGGCGAAGCGCATGGGCGTCTTGGTGTCCTGGCGGGCGTAGAAGGCCCGGTTGATGATCTGCATCAGCACGAAGGCTGGGGCGCCCCAGCCGTATTGGAATAGGGCCTGGGCGGTCCGATGGGCGTCATAGACATTGAAGGCGCCCCGCGTGAACAGGCCGTCGATGATGAAGAAGGGCATGGCGACCAGGGCGGCGGCGGCCGGCAGGGTCAGGGCCAGGGCGAAGGTGATCGCCTCGTCCAGCGCGCCTTGGCCTCCGGCCTCGTCGCCCGTATGCACCGCCTTGGACAGGCGCGGCAGCAGGGCCACGCCGATGGCCACGCCCACCAGCCCCACGGGCAGTTGATACAGGCGGTCCGCCGCGTTGAGCCAGGAGCGGGCGCCGGCCACTTGCGAGGCCAGGATGCCGGAAATGAAGATATTGATCTGAAAGGCGCTGGCCGACAGGGCGCCGGGCACGGCCTTGCCGATCAGGGCGCGGATTTCCGGGTTGAGCGTCGGCCGGCACAGACGCACGCGCGAGCCCGACTTATTGACCCCCCACCACAACAGGCCGACCTGGCACAGACCCGCAGCCACCACGCCGAAGGACGCCCACTGTGCGGCCGCAATGGCGTTGGTCTGCGGCAGGACGAAGATCAGCATCACCACATTGAGAACCGTCGGAGCCGCCGCCGAGACGATGAAGCGGCCGTGAGAGTTCAACACACCCGAAAGGTGGGCGTAGATCGCCATGCAGGGCAGGTAGGGCATGGTGATCTGGGTCAGCAGCACGGCCAGCTTGAACTTGAACGGGTCGTGGGCATAGCCCGGATTGATCGCATACATCAGCCACGGCATGGCCAGCTGGACGGTGATGGTTAGGGCGATGGTGATGGCCGCTAGCCCCGCCATGGCCTCCTCGGCCAGCTTATCGGCGATCTCCGGCCCATGCCGGTGCAGGGCGCGGACATAGGCCGGCTGGAAGGCCGCCGCGAAGGCGCCCTCGCCAAAGATGCGCCGAAACAGGTTGGGAAAGGCCAGGGCCGTATAGAAGGCGTCCGCCGCCGGGCCGGCGCTGGCCCCCATGCGGTAGCTGATCACCAGATCGCGCAGAAAACCCATAAACCGGCTAACGAGGGTCAGGCTGGAATTGACCATGGACGAACGGATCAGGCCCGAGCCCTTGGGCGCAGAACCCTGGGCGTCCGCCGCCGGATCGGCGATCAGCTCGGTGGTGGACTGGTCGGGGGGTTCTAAGGGGCTCACCGGGCGGCGGTACGCTGAGCGAGCGAACCGGTCAAGCGCACCACCTCAAAGGGGGCGGGTAAGGCACGCTTTCGTCGAAAGCGGGCTAACCCTGAAGCCTGTGGTGAGATTGGAGCTACGGCCCTCCAGCCATGTCAAGACCCGCTCCGCGCCGCCGCTGCGCGGTCGCCAAAGGCGAGCCTTGAGTTGGCCGGTCCCGGAAGCAAAACTGCTCGGCATGAATTTAAGGGCAAGACCGCCCTTGCAATAGCCCATTCCTAATTACAGGCGATTCCGTCCAGCTTGCGCTGATAGGCGGCCAGCAAGCTCATGTAGGGCGGCAAAAAGGTGTGCAGCACCACAGGCTTGCCGTCGGACGAGGTTCCTGAAATCCCGGCCCGCACCTCAAAATGCATGTGGATCGTGGTGGCCGTACCGCCGAAGTTGTTGGACGCCTTACCCAAGTGGTCGCCGGCGTTGACCGACGAGCCCTCGTGCACCGCCAGCTGGTCCATCTGCATGTGCAGGTAGCGATAAAGCCGGTGCGGCGGGGCCGCAGCCGTCAGGGTGACCGTGTAGCTGCCGATATCGGTGATGATGCCGCTTTCCACCGCCACGACCCAGTGCACAGCTTTCTGGCAGGTGGCCGGGCGAATGTCCTGGCCCTGGTGGCCCTTGCCGCTGACGCACAGGGGGCTGGAATAGCCGCGTGTTTCGCAGAAATTATCGCGCCAGGGCAGGCTGTAGTTGGAGCTGTCGCATTGGCTGGGCTTGCCCGGCGGGCCCTGACCGCCGCCTGGGTCATAGACCTGGGAATTGGCGAAGCCTGCCTCTTCCATAGGAAAACAGATGCCGGGCGCCCAGATGGTCCGGTCCAGATAGCCCGAGCCTGAGCCCGGGATCAGGTCCCCGGCTGGGTGGTGAGCAAAGTTCGCGCCGTCCGTCGCGGCGGGTTCAGGGGCGGGCGTGCCGCCGACGGGCAGGGTCTCGTCTGGCAGCTGCTCGGCGCCGCCGTCGGAGATCGGTTCGTCCGAAACGACCGGCGCAGAGGGCGAGGATGACGGCGCGGGCGCAGGCGCCGCACCGGAGGCGGGCGGCGCGGATGCTGAAGACGCAGCGGGCGCGGAACTGTCGCCCTGTTGCGGCGAGCAAGCCGGGCCGGTCAGCATCGCTAGGGCCAGGGCGGGGATGAGGATTTGGGCGTGACGCATCGGTCAGTAGCCCAGGCCGGCGGCCTTACGCGCGGCCGCTCCCAGCACCAGCACATTGCTCTTAGCCGTCACCGCACGCACGAAGGCCTCGTTGCGACACTTCGGATCGGCCGGTGAATTGCAGCGGACCTCGACTGTGTAGAGCACGCCGTAGCGGGAGAAGCTGGCGAGCTGGCCGTCCACCGTGCGCTGAACAATCAACTGACCCGGCCCTTGCGGGGGCAGATTCAGGGGCGTGGACACCGGGATAGTGGAGGCGGTCCCACTGAGTGACACCCGCCCGCCCGGGGTATTGGCGGTGACCGTGTAGTAGTCGCCGAACGAATAGAGGCGCGCGCCCGCCATCAGCTCGGCGTCGGCGGGCAGAAGGATCGGCAGGGCCGTGCGGTCCACCGCAGCCTGGTCCAAGCCCACGGCCGCCGCTTGGCCCGCCCCTTGTGTGCGTTTCTGCATGGCCGCGACCGTGCGCCAGTCCACACCGCCCGGTGGCGTTTGAGCGGGCGGCGGGGCGGCCTGGTTCAGAATGGCGAGGCGTTGGGCCGCCGTCAGACGCGACGGCGGGGTCGCGGTGCGTTGCGCACCGGCGTCTGCGGCGAGCAGCCACGAGAACAGGACGGCCAAACCCAGTGGTCTGATCTGCATCGGGGCCTCCCCAGGCAGGCCACCATGGCGCGAAAACGGACAGAAGTTAAGCCTGCGCTTGCACGGGGCGGCGGCGCCTCACCCAACGCCATCAAATTAGGCGCTCAGCGCCCGACGCTGGCCCTGGCTCGCTCCAGGCGGGGACGCCCGCCGGTGGGGGCGGTCTCATCGTCGTTCAGCGCCTTGAGCAGGGCGCCCTTGAGGGCGTTGACCTTGCGCCCGTCCGACAGCTTGCCCGCGCCGTCGTGCACGTAGAAGGCGTCCACCGCCCGCTCGCCATAATTATCGATATGGGCCGACTGGATCGACAGGCCCGCCTCCGACAGGGTCCGCGCCAGGGCAGCCAGCAGGCCCGGCCGGTCACGCCCGGAGGCTTCCACCACGGTGGCGTCCTCGGCGGTGTCGTTGTCGATGGCCACGGTGGGGGCGATCGAAAAGGCTGCGGCCCGGCCCAGATCGGCGATGCGCGCGGGCTCCAGCGATAGACTCTCTCCTCGACCGGCGGCCTCCAGGCCGGTGGTCAGACGTTCGATCAGGCGGGGGCTGTCGCAGCCGAAAGGCGCGCCGGTGGCGTCCTGCACATGAAACACGTCCAGAGCCTGGCCGGTCTTGGAGGTATAGACCTTGGCCGCCACCACATTGGCGCCCAGTCCCGACAGGGCCGAGGCCATGTCGGCGAACAGGCCGCGACGGTCCCGGGCGGTCACGGCCACTTCGGTGGCGTTGTATTCCGGACGCAGGCGGGCGAAGGCGGCGGCGCCGCCCGCCTGGCCGCCGCGCTGGATCAATCCGGCGTGCTGCACGAGGTCAGACAGCGGAAAACCGGTGAAATAGGCGTCCTCCATGGCCGGCGCCCAGGCGGAGGCGGCAGGCGCGGCGGCGATGAGTTTCTCGCGCGCCTCGCCGGCCGCCTGGCGCTGGCTGCGGCGGAAGGCGGCGGCAGGGTCCGATCCACGCCCGCCCCTGAATAAGGCCTCAGTGGAATGGAACAGCTCGCGCAAAAGCTGGCCCTTCCAGCCGTTCCACACACCCGGGCCCACCGCGCGGATGTCGGAGGTGGTCAGAACCAGCAGCTGACGCAGGCGTTCGGGGTTTTCCACAATGCGGGTGAAAGCGGCCACAGTGCGCGGGTCGGCCACGTCGCGCTTCTGGGCGAAGTCGCTCATCACCAGGTGGTGCTCAACCAGCCAGGCGATGTGCTCCACCCGCTCATGCTCCAGCCCCATGCGCTCGCACACCGCGCGGGCCGAGCGGGCGCCGGCCTTTTCCTGGCCGCCTGCCCCGCCCTTGCCGGTGTCGTGCAGCAGCATGGCGAGGAACAGGGCTTCCTTGTCGGCGATCAGGGGCCAGGTCGCCACAGACAGGGGGTGATCCTCCGTCAGACGGCCCGCCGCGATGTCGGCCATCACGCCCACGGCCCGCAGGGTGTGCTCATCCACCGTGTAGGAGTGGTACATGTTGAACTGCATCTGGGCCACGATGCGGCCGAATTCGGGGATGTAGCGGCCGAGCAGGCCGGAGTCGTTCATCAAGGTCAAAACGCTGTAGGTGTGCTTGCCCCGGGCCAGCACGTCGAGGAACGCGGCGGCGGCCACCGGATCGCGGCGCACCCTGGGCGTGATCAGGTGCAGGGACCGGGTGACAGCCGTGAAGGCGTCCGGGTGCAGGTCCAGGCCGCGCCGGTCGGCGATCACGAACAGGCGCAGAAGATTGATCGGGTCCTGTTGGAAGATCTGGACGCCGTCGACGTTGAGCCTCGCGCCGTCCTCGAAGAAGCCGGGCGTATCCAGCGGCTTGCGCGACGAGCGACGAGCGCCGCCGAGCAGGCGCGACAGCCCCTTGGGCTCGATCTTGGACTGCTCAGCCTCCAGCTTGGCGCTGAAGGCGCGGGTCAGGGCGCCGACCTCCTTGGCGATGAGGAAGTAGCGGCGCATGAAGCGCTCCACCGCCGGGGCGTCGCCCCGGTCGCCGTAACCCATGCGGCGCGCCAATTCGGGCTGTAGATCAAAGCTCAGCCGCTCTTCGGGTCGTCCGGTGATGAAATGCAGGTGGCAGCGCACGGCCCAAAGGAAGTCGAAGGCCTGGATGAACAGGCGCACCTCGCGCTTGTCGAACAGGTCCAACTGCACCACGCCGTTGCGTAGCTCGCCGTTCAGGTCCTTGGGCGGGTGGGTGTATTGGGCGATCCAGAACAGGGTGTGCAGATCGCGCAGGGCGCCCTTGCCTTCCTTGACGTTGGGCTCGACCAGATAGCGCGAGGCGCCCGCGCGGGCGTGCCGCTCATCGCGCTCTTTCAGCTTCGCGGCGACGAACTCGGCGGCCGTGCCCTTGACCACCTCCTCGCGAAACCGCCTTTGCAGCGCCTCGGCCAGGTGCTCGTCGCCCGTCAGCCGGCGCGCCTCCAGGATTGAGGTGCGGATGGTGAAGTCCTCGCGCGACAGCTTGATGCAGTCTTCGATGGTGCGCGAGGCGTGGCCCACCTTGAAGCCCAGATCCCACAGGGCGTAGAGCATGCACTCTATCACGCTCTCGGTGGGGGCGGTGGGCTTGTAGGGGCGCAGGAACAGCAGGTCGATGTCGGAATAGGGCGCCAAGGCTCCCCGGCCGTAGCCGCCCACCGCCATGAGGGCCATGCGCTCGCCCTCGGTAGGGTTGCGGGCGCGAAAGACGTGGACCGTGGTGAAGTCATACAGGGCGCAGATCACCTGATCGGTCACCCCGGCCAGCAGAGTCGCGGTCTCGATCCCGCCGGCGCCGCCTTCCAGCCGCTCCTTGGCGATCATGCGCCCGCGAAACAGGGCCGCGCGCAGAACATCCAGCGCCCGGCGACGCTGTTCGGCCGGATCGCCCAGGGCGTCCAGCGCCGCCGCCGTCAGCTGCGAACGCAGCCGCTCGCCGTCGACGACGTATTCCAGACGGGTGGGGCGCAGACGTGCGGGAGGCATGGGATTTAGATAGTTTGCTTTGCGCCGTTTTGCGAGCGCGGGCTAGGCTACATCGACAATCACGCCGCCAATCGGCTCCTCCCGGCGCAAGCCGGGATCAAGTTTATTGAACCACGAAGATCACGAAGAACACGAAGACAGCGCCGACCTCTTGGTAATCTTGGTGATCTTCGTGGTTCAATTCTTCCTTCGCTCCCGCGATTCCCGCGTGCGCCAGGAAAAGGCGGCCCGCGACTTGAGTGTTGATTCGTTCTAAGCCCCGCGGACGAAACGCGCCGCGAAAAACCCGTCTGCGCCGCCCTCCACATGGAACGGCAAAATCCGCAACAGGCCGGCGGCGGTGACGGCGGCCTCCGGCGCCCCGCCGTCGCCCGGCAAAATGGGCTCAAGGCGCATCTGGGGATGGCGTTTGAGGAAGGGCTGGACCTGCCCTTCGCCCTCTTCCGGCTCCAGGGAGCAGACGCTGTAGACCAGCCGCCCGCCCGGTTTGACCCGCCGGGCTGCTGAGTCCAGCAACCGCGCCTGAACTTGCGCCAGCTTGGGGATTTCGCTGGGCTTGGAGGCCCAAAGGACGTCTGGCTGGCGGCGAAAGGCGCCGGTGGCGGTGCACGGGGCGTCCAGCAACACCGCGTCGAATTCGCGATCATCGGTCCACACGGCGCCGTCAGCGGTGAACAACTCTGCGCTCAGGCCTATCCTTTGCAGGTTCTGGACGATCCTGGCCTGCCTTTGGGGCGAACGGTCCAGGGCCGTTACTAACGCGCCCGCAGACGCCAACTGCAGGGTCTTGCCGCCGGGCGCCGCGCACATGTCCAGCGCAGTCTGGCCCGGCTGGACATGGAGCAGGCGGGCGGGGATGGCGGCGGAGGCGTCCTGCACCCACCACAGGCCCTCGGCAAAGCCCGGCCACTCCGCCAGATCGCCCTTCAGGCCGGCGCGCAGACTGCCGCCGGGCAGGATTTGGCCGCTCAAGGCCTGGACCAAGCCCTCGGCGTCGGCGGTTTGGCGGAATGTCAGGTCGCTCAAGGGCTCGTCGGCGATGGCGGCGGCGATCCGCAGCGCCCCCTCCGGGCCATAGGCGGCGCGCCAGCGGGCCATCAGCCAGTCGGGCGCCAAGCGCGCAACCTCCAGAGCCGGGGCGCCGTCGCGCGCCAGACCCCGCAGGACGGCGTTGACCAGGCCCTTGAACTGCCGCCCGTCCTTGCGCGCGCCGATCAGCTCGACGCTGGTGTTGACCACCGCAAAATCGGGTACGTCCATAAAGAACAGCTGAGCGGCGCCCAGGCGCAGCAGGCCCAGCACGGCGTCGGGCGGCGGCTTTTTCAGCTTCGTCTCGAGCGCCTGATCGATCTGGCCCAGACGGCGCAGGGTCAGCATGACCAGGGCGCGGGCAAAGCCACGCTCGCGCGGCTCCAGCCGGCTGAACGGCGCCCGGACCAGGGCCTCGTCCAGACCGCCTCGATGATCCAGGGCGGCCAGCAGCACCTCCAGGGCCGCCGCCCGCGAGGGCAGGCCCGCCGCGTCGATCAGGTCGGCACTCACGCCGCGGACCTTTGGGCGTCGCCCCTCAGGGTCTGCGCCAAAAGACGGCCCTCGACGTCGCGGCTGGAGCCCGCGCGCCAAGCCACCACGATCCGGCGGCTGGGGTGGCCGACGGCCATGGGCCGCACGGTCACCGGGGCGGAGTCGGCCAGGCCCGCCTCGAGCGCCATGGCCGGCAGTAATGAGACGCCCAGGCCCGAGCCCACCATCTGCACCAAAGTGTGCAAAGAGGTGGCCGCGAACAGGCTTTCCTCAGCGGAAGCCTTGGGCGGGGTCAGGCCGCACACCTCCAGCGCCTGATCGCGCAGGCAATGGCCGTCCTCCAGCAAAATCAGGCCCTCTTGCAGCATGGACACCGTCGCCGTGGCTTGGCCGCTCATGGGGTGATTGGCCGGGGCCATGGCCAAGAGCTCGTCCTCGCCCACCAGCTCATAGTCCAAGCCCGCCACATCGTAGGGCAGGGCGATCAGAGCCGCATCCAGCGCCCCGGCCTTGAGCAATTCGATCAGCCGGTGGGTCAGGTCCTCGCGCAGGAACAGCTTCAAGCGCGGAAAGCGCTCGCGCAGCACGGGCAGGGCCTTGGGCAGCAGGAAAGGCGCAATGGTCGGGATGACCCCCAGGCGGAAACGGCCGGTGAGGGCCTGGCCCGCGCTCTTGGCCGCCTGCACCATGTCCTCGGCCCGGGCCAGAATATCGGCGGCCCGGCGCACCGCTTCTTCGCCCACAGCGGTGAGGATCACGCCGGAACGCGCCCGGTCCACCACCGGCGCGCCCAATATCCGCTCCAGTTCGTGGATCCCCGCCGACAGGGTCGGCTGCGTGACATAGGCCGCCTCCGCCGCCCGGCTGAAGGAGCCGTGCTCGGCCAGGAGCTTGAGGTACTGGAGTTGGCGCAGGGTGGGGAGCATGGGTGGGATATAGGCGCGGCCTATCGGAAACGCAAAGCCTATCGATTTGATTTTGGCGCCCGCCGCCTTCCAAACTAACGGCGTCATCCTCGGAAACGGCGAAGCCGTTGTCCGGGGACCCAGCAGCTCCAGGCGTTCCGCCTGCTGGGTCCTCGGGCTCGACCTTCGGCCGCCCCGAGGATGACTTTTACGAAGAGCTTGGCGCGGTGAATTTCACGACGCATCTTCCATTCATGCCCAAAATCACCAAACCCTCCGCCAAAGCCGAAGCCGCCCGCGTTCAGGCCATCTTCGACCGCTTCGCCGGGACGACCGACCATCCCAAGACCGAGCTGAACTATTCCAGCCCCTTCACCCTGGTGGTGGCCGTCGCCCTGTCGGCCCAGGCCACGGACAAGTCGGTCAATAAGGCGACCGAGCGCCTGTTCAAGGTCGCCGACAGCCCGGCCAAGATGGCGGCGCTGGGGGTCGAGGGCCTGACGCCCTATATCCAGTCCATCGGCCTTTATCGCACCAAGGCCAAGAACGTCGTGGCCCTCTCGCGCATCCTGCTGGAACAGCACCAGGGTCAGGTCCCGCTCGACCGCCAGGCGCTGCAGGCGCTGCCCGGGGTGGGGCGCAAGACCGCCAGCGTAGTGCTCAACGAGCTGGACATCGAACCGGCCATCGCCGTGGACACCCACGTGTTCCGCGTGGCCCACCGCCTACAGATCGCCAACGGCTCCACTCCCGAGAAGGTCGAGGCCCAACTGATGGCCGTTGTGCCCCAGCCCTACCTGACCCGCGCCCACCACTGGCTGATTCTGCACGGCCGCTACGTCTGCGTGGCCCGCCAGCCCCGCTGCGAAGCCTGTATCGTCAACGACCTGTGCCCCAGCCGAGAGCTCTATATCGGGGTGTGAGCTTTGGGCTGACCCGGCCGCCCAACCGGTCTATACCGCGCGCGGACCCCTAGCCCGACGGACGCCCCATGCCTGAGCTTTACGACGTCGCCGCCATCGGCAACGCCATTGTCGATGTGATCGCGCCGTCCAGCGACGACTTCCTGGCCGACGAAGGCTTGGCCAAGGGCGGCATGATGCTGATCGATGAGGCGCGGGCCGAGCAGCTTTACGGGCGAATGGCGGCCGGGATCGAGGCGTCGGGCGGCTCGGCGGCCAATTCCATGGCGGGGGTGGCGAGCCTGGGCGGGCGGGCGGCCTATATCGGCAAGGTCGCGGCCGACAGCCTGGGCCAGGTGTTCGCCCACGACATCGGGGCCATCGGCGTGACCTACAGCACGGCGCCCCTGGAGTCCGGCGCGGCCACGGCCCGGTGCCTGATCAATGTCACCCCCGACGGCCAGCGCACCATGGCGACCTTCCTAGGCGCTTCGGTGCATCTGACACCGGATGACGTGGACATGGCCCTGATCGAAGGGGCCAAGATCACCTATCTGGAAGGCTATCTGTTCGACCCCCACGAGGCGCGGCGCGCCTTTGCCAAGGCGGCCGGCTTGGCGCGAGCCTCGGGCCGGTTGATCGCATTGTCCCTGTCGGACAGCTTCGTGGTCGATCGTCACCGCGAGGCCCTGCTGGGCTTTATCGACAGCGAGGTGGATGTGCTTCTGGCCAACGAATCGGAGCTGACGTCCTTGTTTCAGACCGATGACTTCGACGCCGCCGCCCGCGCCCTGCGCGGCCGAGCCGGGCTGGCGGCAATCACCCGGGGTGGACAAGGCTCGGTGGTGCTGGCCGGGGACGAGATTATCGGCGTGGATGCGGCGCCGGTCGAAAAAGTCGTGGACACCACCGGCGCAGGCGACCAATACGCGGCAGGGTTTCTCCTTGGCCTGGCGACCGGTCGGCCCTTGGCCGTCTGCGGACGGCTGGGCTCGCTGGCCGCCGCCGAGGTGATTTCCCACTATGGCCCCCGGCCTCAGGTCTCCCTTAGGGATTTGGCGCTAAAGGCCGGGCTATAAGGGGGCGTCATGGCCAACCGCACCGCAGAAGTCATCCGCGAGACCAAGGAAACCCGCATTCGCGTGTGGATTGACCTGGACGGAACCGGCAAGACCGACATCAGCACCGGCGTCGGCTTCTTCGACCACATGCTGGAGTCCTTCGGCCGCCACGGCGGCTTTGACCTGACGGTCAAGACCGAGGGCGATCTGCACATCGACATGCACCACACGGTGGAAGACACAGGCATCGTCATCGGCCAGGCCTTCAAGCAGGCGGCGGACGGCTTTAAGGGCGTGCGCCGGTTCGCCAGCGCCTATATCCCCATGGACGAGACCCTGACGCGCTGCGCCCTGGACCTGTCCAACCGGCCCTATCTGATCTGGAACGTGAAATTCCACCGGCCCAAGGTCGGCGAGATGGACACCGAGCTGTTCAAGGAGTTCCACCAGGCCTTCGCCATGCACGGCGGGGTGTGCCTGCACCTTGAGACCCTCTACGGCGACAATAGCCACCACATCGCCGAAAGCGGCTTCAAGGCCCTGGCCCGCGCCCTGCGCGAGGCGGTGGAGCTGGACCCCAAGACCCAAGGGGCCGCGCCCTCGACCAAGGGCGTGCTCTGAGGCCGTGATGTCTCGCGATTTCATTCTCCAGACAGGCCGCATTCCCCTTCCCCCCTCGAGGGGGAAGGGTGCAAAACCAGTTCGTCGCGAACGCGGAGGCAATTAGGCTTCCATGTCAACCGTCGCGCTGATCGATTACGGCTCAGGCAACCTACGCTCGGCTGAAAAGGCGCTGGTCGAGGCCGCGCGCCTGACGGGCGGCGATTGGCGGGTCGAGGTGACCCACGATCCGGACCGTGTGGCCGGCGCCGACCGTCTTGTGTTGCCGGGCGTGGGCGCCTTCGCCGCCTGCTGGTCCTTGCTGCATGGGCACGATGGGCTGGTGGAAGCCATGACCGAAGCGGTCAAAGCTCGCGGCGCGCCGTTCCTGGGCGTTTGCGTTGGGCTGCAGCTTTTAGCCACGCGCGGGCTTGAGTTCGGCGAGACACCGGGTCTCAACTGGATTCCGGGCGAGGTGCGCCGGCTGCAGCCGAGCGATCACGCCCTGAAGGTTCCCCATATGGGCTGGAACGCCTTACAGATTGAGCGGGCCCACCCCCTCCTGGGCGGGGACAGCGCTGACGGCGCACACATGTATTTCACCCATTCCTACGCCATGCATGCGGCCGATCCGGCCGATGTCCTGGCCTGGACCGACCATGGCGGGCCGGTGGTGGCCGCTGTCGCGCGGGACAATGTGGCGGGGTTTCAATTCCACCCTGAAAAGTCTCAAGGCCGGGGCCTGAGGCTGCTTGGCGATTTTCTGGAGTGGCGCCCGTGATCCTCTATCCCGCAATCGATCTGAAGGACGGCCAGTGCGTGCGCGTGGTGCACGGCGACTTCGCCACCGCCACGGTGTTCAACGACAACCCCGCCAACCAGGCTGAACAGTTCGCCAAGGCCGGGTTCGACTGGCTGCATGTGATCGACCTGAACGGCTCGGCGGAGGGCCGACCGGTCAATGCGGCGGCCGTGGAAGCGATCCTCGAGGCCGTGTCCCTGCCGGTCCAGCTGGGCGGCGGCATCCGCAGCCTGGAGCGGATCGAGGCCTGGATTGAGGCGGGCGTCAGCCGGGTCATTTTGGGCACCGTGGCGGTGCGCGATCCGGCCCTGGTCAAGGCGGCCGCCAAGCAATGGCCCGAGCAGATCGCCGTCAGTGTCGATGTGCGCAAAGGGCAGGTGGCTGTGCAGGGTTGGCTGGAGAACACCGGCCTGGACGCCCTGACCGTGGCGCGGCGGTTTGAGGACGCGGGGGTTTCCACCCTGATCATCACCGATATTGACCGCGACGGCTCGCTCACCGGCTTCAACGTCGATGTGTTCGGGGCCGTGGCCGACGCCGTCTCCATTCCGGTGATCGCCGCCGGGGGCCTGACCACGGCGGCCGACATCCTGGCTTTGCGGGCGCGCAAGGGGGTCCCGATCTCGGGCGCGGTGCTCGGCCGGGCGATCTACGCCGGCACGATCACCGCCAAGGACGCCATTGCCGCCGCCCGCTCTCCCGTGCCCGCCGGAGCTGTCTAGGTGTTGAAGGTGCGGGTCATCCCCTGCCTGGACGTCAAGGACGGGCGGGTGGTCAAGGGCGTGCGGTTCTTAGAGCTGCGCGACGCCGGCGATCCGGTGGAGCAGGCCCGCGCCTATGACGCCGCCGGGGCGGACGAGCTGATGTTCCTCGACATCACCGCCAGCCACGAGGGCCGGGGCGCGATTCTGGACGTGATCGCCCGCACCGCCGATGTCTGTTTCATGCCGCTGGGCGTGGGCGGCGGAGTTCGCACGGTGGAAGACGCCCGGCGCATCCTACGCGCGGGCGCCGACAAGGTCTCGATCAACACTGCGGCGGTGGAAACCCCGGACCTGATCAGCGGCGCGGCCGACGCCTTCGGCGCCCAGGCTGTGGTCCTGGCCATAGACGCTAAGCACGCGGTGGGCCGCGACGGCTGGGAGGTGTTCACCTATGGCGGGCGCAAGGGCACGGGCATGGACGTGGTGGATTGGGCCGTGCGCGGGGTGGAACTGGGCGCGGGCGAAATCCTGCTGACCTCCATGGACCGCGACGGGGCTAAATCCGGCTACGACGTGTCCCTGCTACGGGCGGTGTCAGAAGCCGTCAGCGTGCCGGTGATCGCTTCGGGCGGCGCTGGCTCGGCCGGACATCTGGTCGAAGCGGTGAAAGACGGCGGCGCCGACGCCGTTCTGGCCGCCTCGATCTTCCACTTCGGCGAGATCAGCGTGGGCGAGGCCAAACAGGCCATGCTGGACGCCGGCTTTCCGGTGCGGTTGAGTTAAAAGAATAACCACGAAGCTCACGAAGGACACGAAGACCTACAAAACAAATTTAAGCGCGTCATCCTCCGGCCGCCCGTAGGGCGGACCGGGGGACCCAAGCGAGTTGGCAATATGTCGCCGTGGCTTGGGTCCCCCGGATCGGCTTTCAGCCGACCGTGGGATGACGGATGTTTTTAGGTCTTCGTGTCCTTCGTGGTTCAATCTCTTTGAGGCGCCCAACGTGAGCCGTTTTTCCGAAGTCCTTGACCGCCTCGCCGCCGTCATCGAGACGCGCAAAGGCGCCGATCCGTCGAGCTCCTATACTGCCAAGCTGCTGAGCGAGGGCGTGGAGCGCCAAGCCAAGAAGTTCGGGGAGGAGGCGGTTGAGACGGTGATCGCCGCCGCGTCCCATGACAAGAGCGCCGTCGCCGCCGAAAGCGCCGACCTGATCTACCACTGGCTGGTGCTGCTGGCCGGATCCGGCGTGGACCTGGACAAGGTCGCCGCCTGGCTCGAAGCCCGGGAAGGCCGCTCGGGCCTGGACGAGAAGGCGTCGCGCCAGCCCTAGTTCTCAGCCCCGCCGCTTCAGCGCCACATAGATCGCGCCCTCTCCGCCGTGGCGGCGGTGGGCGAAGGACCAGCCGGCGACGACGGGGCGCAGGGACGGGTCGGCGAGCCAGTCGGGGGTGTGGCGGCGCAGGACGCCGTCGCCGCGTGAGCCCTTGCCAGTGATGACCAGCACGGCCCGCTCGCCCTGGGACTGGGCGTGGCTCAAAAAGCCCAGCAGGGCGGCGCGGGCGCGGTCCTGATCCAGGCCGTGCAAATCAAGCGTCCGGTCAATGGGGTCGCGTTCGCGCACAATGCGGCGTTTGCGGCCAGGCTCGATGTCGGCCGGAGCGGAGACGGCGGGGGCGGGCCTGGGTTTGGAGCGAACGGTCGGTGCGGGCGCTGCAATAGGGGCAGGAGGTCCGGGCGCCGTTGGCGCTTGGCTGTGCGGGGGCTCGGCGGGCGCCGAACGTCCTGCAGCAGGACGGACCGTAGCGGCGACGATGGCCCAGAGCTTCAGCTCTTCCGGCCGCAGACCGCGTTTCATGGACGCGGATGGAGCGGCGCGGCGGGCGGGGGAGGACCCTGGGCCAGGATCGAGAGGTCGACCACCGGCATGAGGGCCACCATCTTCAGCTTGTGGCGCACCCGGCCGGCTTCGACCCCGGCGGTATCGCCCAGCCCCGTATAGAGATCGGCGCGAACATCGCCCTTGATCGCCCCGCCGGTGTCGAGGGCCACGGTCAGGCGCCGATAGGCGGGAAAGGCCCCGGTCAGGGCCGGCGCTTCGGCGCTGATCCAATAAAGCGCGCCGTAGGCGTGCTTGGACGGGTCGATGGCGATAGCCCGTCCGGGGGTTAGGACAGCGCCCGCCGCGCCGACCGGCTGTTGGCCGTCGT
>CAYVHP010000087.1:0-8450 GCA_964451265.1 uncultured Caulobacteraceae bacterium
CTGATGCGAAAGGCCCAGCCGCGAGACATCGAAGCCACTTGGCGTAAGGCCGGTCAACTCCTGGACCTCTTCAGCCCAAAGGAGTGCGCCAACTACCTCGTCAACTCCGGCTACGGTTCCGTCTAAACGGGTCCCGCTCTAAGCTCACGAAGAACACCAAGGCCCCTTCAAATCGTCATCCCACGGGCGGCCGAAGGCCGAACCGGGGGACCCAAGCGAGCCTTCAACGGCAATCGTTGCTTGGGTCCCCCGGTCCGCCGTTCCGGCGGCCGGAGGATGACGAAGATATTGTTGAACTTGGTGTCCTTCGTGTTCTTCGTGGTTCCCCTACTCCCCTTTTTCTAACGCGCCCGTCGCAGCGTCAGGTTCAGGCGGCCTCCGCCGGGGACCACGGTGGAGGAGCCCTCGATCACCCGGTCGATGCCGTGAAAGGCCAGACGCGCCGGGCCGGTCAGCAGGCAGACGTCGCCCGAGGACAGTTTCAGCGAACGGGTCGGATCGCTGCGCTTCAGCCCGCCGATGCGGAACATCGCGCTGTCGCCCAGGGATATCGACAGGACGGGCACGGAAAAGTCCTGCTCGTCGCGGTCCTGGTGCAGGCCCATGCGCGCGCCGTCTCGATATAGATTGACCAGGCAGGCGTCCGGATCGGGCGCGCCCGGCGCCAGCCTCCGCCACAGGTCCAGCAAGATCGGCGGCATGGGCGGCCAGGGCCGTCCGGTCGCCGGATGGACGGGTGTATAGCGATATCCGTTCGCGTCGCTGGTCCAGGATAGAGCGCCGAGCCCAGTGATGGCCACCGACATGCGTCGCCCGCCCGGCACGGACGGGCTGTAAAACGGCGCGTCCTGGGTCAGGATCATGACCGTAGCGGCCAAGGCCTCCTGTTCGCGGCGGTTCAGCGCTGCGGGATGAAATTGAAATCCGTCGATCAAGCCGCCAATCTCAGCCTCAAGCCCAAACCTTGCAAGGGGCGCGCCCCTTAAGGGCGCAACCAATTGATTTGAATCGGTCTGCGGGCTTGCGTTGGGCGCCCTGTTTCCCATATGCGGCCCTGTAGGAGGACGTGTCCTCAAGGCTATCCGGGGCGCCTTAAGCCCCTTCATTTTTGGAGACCCGATCGAACCGGGGAACGGCAGATGGATCGGCGCTTGCTTCAAGGCCGCCCGTTCGTTCGCCCGTAGGGAGCGACAGATCTCATGAGCAAAATTATCGGTATCGACCTGGGCACGACCAATTCGTGCGTTGCGATCATGGACGGCAAGCAGCCGAAGGTGATTGAGAACGCCGAAGGCTCGCGCACAACCCCCTCGGTGGTGGGCCTGCTCGACGACGGCGAGCGCGTGGTCGGTCAGCCGGCCAAGCGCCAGGCGGTGACCAACCCGACCAATACCTTCTTCGCCATCAAGCGCCTGATCGGTCGCCAATTCGACGATCCGGTGGTGGCCAAGGACAAGGGCATGGTGCCCTATGAAATCGTCAAGGGTCCGAACGGCGACGCCTGGGTGCGCGCCAACGGCAAGGACTATTCTCCCCAGCAGATTTCCGCCTTCATCCTGCAGAAGATGAAAGAGGCGGCCGAGGCCCACCTCGGCGAAAAGGTCGAAAAGGCGGTCATCACCGTTCCGGCCTATTTCAACGATGCCCAGCGCCAAGCCACCAAGGACGCGGGCAAGATCGCCGGACTGGAAGTCCTGCGGATCATCAATGAGCCCACCGCGGCGGCCCTGGCCTATGGCCTGGAAAAAAACGACGGCAAGAAGATCGCCGTCTACGACTTGGGCGGCGGCACCTTCGACGTCTCGATCTTGGAGATCGGCGACGGCGTGTTCGAGGTGAAGGCCACCAACGGCGACACGTTCCTGGGCGGCGAAGACTTCGACCTGCGTCTGGTCGACTTCCTGGCCGATGAGTTCAAGAAGGAGACCTCGGTCGACCTTCGCAAGGACAAGCTGGCCCTCCAGCGCCTGAAGGAAGAAGCGGAAAAGGCCAAGAAGGAGCTGTCTTCGGTTCCTGCCTATGAGGTCAACCTACCGTTCATTTCAATGAACTCGTCCGGCCCGTTGCACCTGAACGTCAAGCTGACCCGGGCCAAGCTGGAATCCCTGGTCGACGACCTGATCAGCCGCACCATCGGCCCCTGCGAGCAGGCGCTGAAGGACGCGGGCATCAAGAAGTCTGAGATCGACGAAGTGGTGCTGGTGGGCGGCATGACCCGCATGCCCAAGGTGCAGGAGGCGGTGAAGGCCTTTTTCGGCCGCGAGCCGCACAAGGGCGTGAACCCTGACGAAGTGGTCGCCCTGGGCGCCGCCGTCCAGGCGGGCGTCCTGCAAGGCGATGTCAAGGATGTGCTGCTGCTGGACGTCACACCGCTGACCCTGGGCATCGAGACCCTCGGCGGGGTGTTCACCCCCCTGATCGAGCGCAACACCACCATCCCCACCAAGCGCAGCCAGACCTTCTCCACCGCCGATGACAACCAGTCGGCCGTGACCATCCGCGTTTTCCAGGGCGAGCGGCCCATGGCGCACGACAACAAGATGCTGGGCCAGTTCGACCTGGTGGGCATTCCCCCCGCGCCGCGCGGCGTGCCCCAGGTGGAAGTGACCTTCGACATCGACGCCAACGGCATTGTGCATGTGACGGCCAAGGACAAGGCGACCGCCAAGGAGCAGTCGATCCGCATCCAAGCCAACGGCGGGCTGTCGGACGCCGACATCGACAAGATGGTCAAGGACGCCCAGGCCCATGCGGACGACGACAAGAAGCGCAAGGCTGTGGTTGAGGCCAAGAACCACGCCGACGCCCTGATCCACTCCAGTGAAAAGTCGCTGGCGGAGTTCGGGGACAAGGTGTCGGAAGCCGAAAAGGGCGCGATCGAGCAGGCCATCGCCGATCTGAAGTCCGTCATTGACGGCGAGGACGCCGAGGCCATCACCGCCAAGACCCAGGCCCTGTCTCAAGCCGCCATGAAGCTCGGCGAAGCCATGTACAAGGCCCAGGCCGGCGCTGCCGAAGGTGAAGCCGGAGCATCCGCCGCTGCCGAAGAAGGCGTCGTGGACGCTGAATTTGAGGAAGTGGACGACCACAAGTCCTGATTTGCGCCCGATAAAACCCCTCGCGCTCTCCCGCGAGGGGTTTTGACCGCACAATCCCTTGTCGTCGGCGGCCCGACGCTCCAGGTAAGCGTTGCAGGACCGCCCCGTTGAAGAGGACTCAGGTTTGACCGCGCGTTGCTACTACGACATCCTTGAGGTCGAGCGCACGGCCGGCGACGGCGAACTGAAGAGCGCCTTCCGCAAGCTCGCCATGCAGCACCACCCGGACCGCAATTCGGGCGACAAGACCGCCGAGGCGCGCTTCAAGGAGCTGAACGAGGCCTATTCCATCCTGTCGGACCCGCAAAAGCGGGCGGCCTACGACCGGTTCGGTCATGCGGGCGTCAATGGTCAGGGACCTGGCGCCGGCGGCGGCCAGCCGTTTGGCGACGTCAATGACATCTTTAACGGCGTTTTCGGCGACGTATTCGGCGAGATGTTCAACGCCGGGCGCCGCTCCACCGGTCCCCAACGCGGCCAGGAACTGCGCTACGATTTGGAAATCACGCTTGAGCAGGCTTACGGCGGGGCCGAGGTCGAGATCGCCATCCCGGCTGCCTTGACCTGCGAGGCCTGCCAAGGCTCCGGCGCCAAGCCCGGCACCTCGGCCACTCGCTGCCAGACCTGCGGCGGCGCGGGCCGCGTCCGCGCCAGCCAGGGCTTTTTCTCCATTGAACGCACCTGCCCCCGCTGCGGCGGGGCCGGTGAAATGCTGACCGACCCCTGCGCCACCTGCCACGGCCACGGCCAGGTGCGCCAGCAGCGCAAGCTGCAGGTTCGCATTCCCGCCGGCGTGGACGACGGCTCGCGCATCCGCCTGGCGGGCGAGGGCGACGCGGGCGGACGCGGCGGACCGCGCGGTGACCTCTACATCTTCCTGTCCGTCCTGCCGCACGAGCTGTTCGAGCGAGAGGGGCTGGACCTGCACTGCACCGTGCCGGTGCCCATGGCCACCGCAGCCCTGGGCGGGCAGATTGAAGCGCCGTGCCTCATGGCGGCGGATGGCTCGGCGGATGACTGCCGGGCCGCAGTCAAGGTGCCCGAAGGCGCCCAGAGCGGCCGCACCATCCGGCTGAAGGGCAAGGGCATGCCCTCGCTACGGTCGCGTGAGCGCGGCGATCTGGTGGTGGAGCTCTATGTCGAGACGCCCACTCGCCTGACCGCCCGCCAAAAGGAGCTGATGCGCGAACTGGCCGAAACCTGCGGCGCCGATCACCACCCCCGCTCCGCCGGCTTCTTCGACAAGGCCAAACGCTTCTGGGACGACATTACCGGGTGTGAGGCGTAACCCTCGGGCGAATGCTTCGGCCGCCAAGACGACGATCATGTTTTGGCCTTCATGCCCTTCATGCTCTTCGAGGTTCACCGCCAACGTCCTCGAAAAACTTGCCTCCCCGCCCCAACCACTCCACAAAGCCGCCACATTCTTGTTTGCGCTAGCGGCCTTCGGCCTGCTTGAGCGCGATCTTGTTTGTGCTAGCGGCCATCGGCCTGCTTGAGCGTGATCTTGTCTGCGCTAGCGGCCGTCGGCCTGTTTCAGCGCGTTTTATCTGCGCTAGCGGCCCTTGGCCTGGTTGAGCGCGTTGGGAAGGAACGACCATGGCTGAAGGCTTCGACATGCCTCAAGGCGCGTTGATGAAGGGCAAGAAGGGCCTGGTGATGGGGGTGGCCAACGCCAATTCCATCGCCTGGGGCATTGCCTCCCAGTTAGCGGCCCAGGGGGCGGAGCTGGCCTTTACCTATATGGGCGAAAGTCTGGAGCGGCGCGTGCGGCCCCTGGCTGAAAGCGTGGGCGCCAAGGTCATCGTGCCGGCAGACGTGTCTGACGACGCCTCGATGGACGCGGCGTTCGCCCAGATCGAGCAGGCCTTCGGGACCATCGACTTCCTGGTCCACTCCATCGCCTTCGCCAATAAGAATGAGCTGCAGGGCTCCTTTATCGAGAACACTACCCGCGACAGCTTTTTGATGGCCATGAACATATCGGTGTTCAGCTTCGTGGACAGCGCGCGCCGGGCGGCCAAGCTGATGCCGGGTGGCGGCTCGATCATCACCCTGACCTATCTGGGCGCCGAGCGGACCATCCCCAACTACAACACCATGGGCGTGGCCAAGGCGGCGCTGGAGGCGGCCACGCGCTATGCCGCGCGCGACCTCGGCCCTTCGAAGATCCGCGTTAACGCCATCTCGGCCGGGGCCATGCGCACCCTGTCGCTGGCGGGCATTTCCGGCGGCCGGGGCATGATCGCCCAGGGCCGGGCCTTCTCGGCGTTGAAGGAAGACACCTCGATGGAGGGCGTGGCCGGGTCGGCGCTCTATCTGTTGTCGGACCTGGGGCAGTCCACCACCGGCGAGGTGCTGCACGTGGACGCCGGCTTCCACATCATCGGCCTGCCGGAGGAATTGGCCGAAGGCGCGTGATTATGGCGCCTTGGCCTCGCCCAGATCGGTCACGAACACCTCCATGATCGGCGAAACCGTCGCCGACACCAGATGGCCGCCGCGCGTGGAGCCGTCTTTTAGAGCCAGCACCGCATGGGCGTGGAAGCTGGTCTTGCCCTTGGCGTCGGCGGCGATGGTCCCGACGAAGGAGACCACTTCGGTCTTCTGATCCACCGGGTTCTTCTTGTGCAGGCGAACGTCCGGGTCGTACCAGGACAGCAGGGCGGTGGAGAACCCGCCGATGCCGGTCAGGCTGGCCTGCTTGATCTGGTGGGCTGCCATGAAGGCGTTCATCCCCGCCACCAGATCATCGCCTTCGTGCAGGGTGATCTTGTAGCTGCGCATCGGCTGAGCGCCGTATTCGGTCACGACCGTCTTAGGCGCCGGACCCATCGCCACAGCCTGCGAGCCTTGCAGATAGCCGGGCGGCGGCGGGGCGGCGGCCAGGGCAAAAGCGGGCGATAGGCTGAGAGCGGCGAGGAGCGCGAGCCCGGCGAGCGCCTTGGTCATAGTTCCCCCCATTTGCTGGTCTTGGCGAGATTGGACCGTCGGCGTGCGGTTGCGTCAAGGCCCGCCTGCAAACGCAAAACGGGCGGGTCATCGCTGACCCGCCCGCTGCAATATTTGGCCTGAAGCCCGGCCTTATTCTGCGGGTTCTTCGGCCTTCAGGGTGAGGTCTTCGCCGGTTTCCTGGTCGACGACCTTCATGGACAGCTTGGTCTTGCCGCGGTCGTCGAAGCCTAGGAGCTTGACCTTGACCATCTGGCCTTCGGACAGGACGTCCGAAACCTTGCCGACCTTTTCCTTGGAGATCTGGCTGATGTGAACCAGGCCGTCCTTGGCGCCGAAGAAGTTCACGAAGGCCCCGAAGTCCACGACCTTGACCACCTTGCCGTTATAGATCTGACCGACTTCGGCTTCCTGGGTGATCGACTTGATCCAGTCCAGGGCCGCCTTGATCTTGGCGCCGTCGGAGGCCGAGACCTTGACCGTGCCGTCGTCTTGGATGTCGACCTTGGCGCCGGTCTTTTCCACGATCTCGCGGATCACCTTGCCGCCCGAGCCGATCACTTCGCGGATCTTGTCGGTGGGGATGGTGATGGTCTCGATCTTGGGGGCGTATTCGCCGATTTCCTCACGGGCGCCGGAGATGGCCTTGGCCATTTCGCCCAGGATGTGCAGCCGGCCGGCCTTGGCCTGGTGCAGAGCCTTGGTGAAGATCTCTTCGGTGATGCCCGCGATCTTGATGTCCATTTGCAGGGAGGTGATGCCGTCTTCCGAGCCGGCGACCTTGAAGTCCATGTCGCCCAGGTGATCTTCATCGCCCAGGATGTCGGACAGAACGGCGAAGCCGTCTTTCTCGAGGATAAGACCCATCGCAATGCCCCCAACCGGCTTCTTGAGCGGCACGCCGGCGTCCATCAGGGCGAGAGATGAGCCGCAGACCGTGGCCATAGAGGACGAGCCGTTGGACTCGGTGATCTCGCTGACCAGACGGATGGTGTAGGGGAAGTCCGCCTTGGACGGCAGCATCGGGCGGATCGCCCGCCACGCCAGCTTGCCGTGGCCGATTTCGCGGCGCCCCGGCGAGCCCATGCGGCCGGTTTCACCCACCGAATAGGGGGGGAAGTTGTAGTGCAGCAGGAAGTTTTCCTTGTAGGTGCCTTCCAGCGCGTCGATCCACTGCTCGTCGTCGCCGGTGCCCAAGGTGGCCACCACAAGGGCCTGGGTTTCGCCGCGGGTGAATAGGGCCGAGCCGTGGGTGCGGGGCAGGACGCCCACTTCCGATACGATCTGGCGAACCACGTCGACGGTGCGGCCGTCGATGCGCTTGCCGGTTTCCAGGATGTTGCGGCGGACGATGTCGGCTTCGCATTCCTTGAAGGCGGAGCCGAACTTGATAGCGTCATAGCCGTCCGGATTGGCGTCGGACTTGACCAGGGCCTCGGCGGCCTTGGCCTTGGCGGCTTGGACGCCCTCGTGGCGCTGGCCCTTGGCCACCACTGCGTAGGCCGCGCGCAGGTCCTTGCCGACCAGAGCCTTGATCTTGTCCTTCAGCGGCTCGATGTCCTCGGCCTGGAAGTCCCAGGGCTCCTTGGCCGCATGTTCGGCCAGGTCGATGATCGCGTCGATCACGGGCTGGAAGCCCTTTTGAGCGAACAGCACGCCGCCCAACACGATCTCCTCGGCCAGTTCCTTGATCTCGGTTTCGACCATCATCACGGCGTCGGCTGTGCCGGCGACGACCAGGTCCATCAGGTTGCCCTCGGCCAGCTGGTCCAGGGTGGGATTCAGGACGTATTCGCCGTCGATATAGCCGACCCGGGCCGCGCCTATGGGGCCCATGAAGGGCACGCCCGACAGGGTCAGGGCGGCGGAGGCCGCGACCATGGCCAGGATGTCGGGATCATTTTCCAGGTCGTGGGCCAGGACGGTGACGACCACTTGGGTCTCGTTCTTAAAGCCTTTGACGAACAGCGGGCGGATCGGGCGGTCGATCAGGCGGGAGACCAGGGTCTCCTTTTCCGAGGGCCGGCCTTCACGCTTGAAGAAGCCGCCGGGGATCTTGCCCGCCGCGAAGGTCTTCTCCTGGTAGTTCACAGTCAGGGGGAAGAAGTCGATGCCCGCCTTGGGGCTCTTGGCGGCGACGACGGTGGCCAGCACCGTGGTCTCGCCGTAGGTGGCCAGCACGGACGCATCGGCCTGGCGGGCGATCCGCCCGGTCTCCAGGGTCAGCTTGCGGCCGGCCCAGTCGATGGATTTGCGCTTGATATCAAACATGGGTGTTTCTTTCTCTCATTCCCGCCGGCGTATTCCAGGCGGGGGCGGACAGGGGCGGTGGCCCTAAGGCGGTTCCGAAATCCTCTCCAATCGACAGGCTGATGAGGATTTCTGTGGAACCCTCGGCGT
>CAYVHP010000088.1:0-14818 GCA_964451265.1 uncultured Caulobacteraceae bacterium
CCTTGACCGCCTCCGCCACGCCGGGCGCAGCCGCCACCACGATCTGGAGCCCCGGCCGCGTTTGCTTCAGCAGCGCTGCGGCCTCGCCGAACGGCGGCATCATGCGGGCGATTTCCCCGGGCCGGCTGCCGGGCAGGATCAAGAGAATCTGGTCGTCCTTGTCGGCCCCCAGACGTTGGCGCACCCGTTCGGGGTGGCCGTCGGGTGAGTGAGTCAGTGAGGGATGGCCGACTTTGGTCACCGGCAAGCCCTCACGTTCAAAGAACGGCGCGTCAAAGGCCAGGATCGACAGCAGATGGTCGAAGGTGGCGGCCAGGGTCTTGGCCCGGCCGGGCCGTGCAGCCCACACCTGGGGGCCGACATATTTAATCAGCAAGAGGTCCGGGCTCCGGCGCCTGAGCCGTTGTCCGACCCGAAGGGTGAAGCCCCAGGAGTCAATCAATATAGCGGCGACCGGCTTTTCTTGCACCGCCAGAGCCGCGGTCTGATTAGCTCGGGCCACGACCCGAGGATAAGCTTTGAGGCCTTCCGCCCAGCCCCAGATCGACAGGTCGGTGATGTCGAACACGCTGTCCAACCCCTCGGCCTTCATCCGGTCGCCGCCGACCCCGACAAAACGCACATTGCGGCCCAGCTTTTGGCGCAGGCCGGCCATCAGGCCCGCGCCCAGCGCGTCTCCCGAGGGCTCGGCGGCCACAAGCATGATGCAGAGAGGCGACATCGATCAGGCGTCCTGGCCGTAGACAAACAGCCCCAGCCGGTCGGCGGCTTCAATCACGGCCGCACGATCCATGATCAAGGTGCGCCCGGCCTCGCCGACAACCCCCGCCAGCCCCGCCCTCGCAGCCCCTTCTAGGGTCTCCACGCCGATGGTGGGCAAATCGATCCGCTGCTCCTGCCTGGGTTTGCAGCGCTTGACCAGGACGCCCTTGCGGTCATCCGGCGCACCGCGAAGCGGGCGGGGGAGCGCGGCGCAACGGGCAAGCATGGCGTCGGTGCCTTCCTGGGCTTCCACCGCGAGCACAAGACCCCGGCAAACCACCGCCCCCTGCCCTATGTCCAGGCGCCCAATTTCCCCGGCGATCTGGAAACCCATCGCCAGGTCCGCCAGGTCGTCCCCCTGGGGCGTCAGACGGCCGAGGGCGCCCCGACCGAGAGTCAGGTCGTCACAGACCTCATGGGCGCCCTCCACAGCAAACCCCTCTTGTTCAAACTGACGAACGATATAACGCAAAAGGGCGTCTTCGCCCTTTCTCGCCGCCAATAGGGCTCCGGGCAGAACCGCTACGCCCCGCCGATCCAACTTCAGCGCGCTGAAGTCCGGCCGGCTCACCTTACCGGCCAGGCAGACGGCTTTGCAGCCGGCCGCGCGGAGCATATCGAAGCATTTCTGGAACTCGCCCAGCCCGACTTCGCCGCCTTCGTAGGCCTTCAGGTCCGCGTCTGCGAAGCCCTTCAGCCGGATCACGATGAACGGTCGTTTTGATTGCAGGCACTGGGCGACCAAGGCCAGGGGCAAGCCACCCCCGCCCGCGATCAATCCGAGCTTGGTCACGCCTAGTCCAGTTTGGGCAGGCAAAGGGGCCGGGTTCCGTCTACGCGGATGAAGTTGACGATCTCCATCACTTCGGCGGAGCCCGCATAGGTCTCGGCGGTATCGTCCAGCCGCTCCTGGAAGGTGCCTTCATCGGCGAACAACAGGCGATAGGCCGCGCGCAGTTGGTTGATCGTCTCACGGCCAAACCCGCGCCGACGCAACCCCACCAGATTGAGCCCTTCCAGGTGGGCGTGATTGCCCCACACTGAGCCGAAGGGGATGACGTCCTTGGTCACCGTGGCGCCCGCGCCGATAAATGAGCCGCGGCCGACGCGGCTATGCTGATGCACGCCGGACAATCCGCCGATGAACACCATGTCCGCGACCTTGACGTGACCGCCCAAGGCGGCGCCGTTGGCCATGATCACCCGATTACCGACCATGCAGTCATGCGCAATGTGAGCGCCAACCATATAGAGCCCATCGGCGCCGACCTGGGTGAGCCCGTGATCCAGAGCCGTGCCGGTGTGCATGGTGACATGTTCGCGGATCTCGTTGCGGGGACCTACGATCAGCCGGGTCTCCTCGCCTTGGTGCGCCAGGTGTTGGGGAGGCCCGCCGAGATAGGCGAAGGGATGGATGATACAGGCCTCGCCGATCTCGGTGCGGCCGTCGATCACCACGTGAGACAAGAGCCGCGCCCGGTCTCCCAAGGTGACCTTTGCGCCGATTACGCAGTAGGGGCCAATTTCCACATCCACGCCCAGTTGCGCGCCTTGGTGGATCACCGCCGTGGGATGGATCAGGGTCATCGTGATGCCGAGTTATTGTCTAGCGCCATGGCGGCGAATTCGCACTGGGCGGCGACCTTGGCGCCAACCATGGCCTTGCCCCGAAATTTGAACACCTCGCCGCGAACGCGCGCGACTTCGACGTGCAGACGCAGAACGTCCCCGGGCCTCACCGGGCTGCGGAATCGCGCGGCGTCGACGCTCATAAACATGATGGTCTTGGTGGTGACGTCTACGTCCAGCGACTTAGACATCAATACAGCCCCGGTCTGAGCCATGGCCTCGATGATGAGCACACCCGGCATGACGGGATTTCCAGGAAAGTGCCCGACGAAAAACGGCTCATTCACGGTGACGCATTTGATTCCCACGATCGATTCATGAGGTCGGTAGTCTTCTGCCCTGTCGATCAGCAGGAATGGATAGCGATGCGGAATCCTGTGAAGGATTTCCATGATGTCGATGTTGGTTTGGGTCGCCCGGGGGGCGCCGTCAGCGCTCATTTGTCCGTCCCTCCCCTGGCGTTGGCCATTTTGGCCAGCCAAGCCATTTCCCGCATGAATTTCCGGACCGGACGGGCCGGCGCCCCGACCCACATCTCATCAGCCGGGATATCACGCATCACGCCGGCATGGGCCGCTACGCGGGCCCGGTCGCCAATCGTGATGTGATCGGCGATGCCGGCGCCGCCGCCGAACGCGACGCCGTCCCCGACCGTGCAGCTTCCCGAGATTCCGGTCATGCCCGCCAGCACGCAACCCCGACCGAGGCGCACGTTGTGTCCGATCTGCACCAGATTGTCGATCTTGGTGTTCTCGCCGATGACCGTGTCGTCCCACGCCCCCCGGTCGATGCAGCTGCAAGATCCGATGCTGACATTGTCCTGAATGATCACCCGACCCAGTTGAGGGATGTCTACGGTCTTGCCGTCCGCAGCCCCCACGCCGAATCCCGGTTCTCCGATGACAGCCCCCGACAGGATGCGCACACGGTCGCCAATCAAGGCAAAGCCGATGGTGGCGTGCGATCCGATCAAACATCCGCGACCGATCGCACAGCCCGGCCCGATCACCGTATAGGCGCCGATACTGGTTCCGCGTCCGATCTTTGCTCCGGCGCCCACCAGTACGCCCGGCGCCAGCACGACATCCTCCTCAAGCTCGGCCGTGGGATGCACGGCTGTGTCTTGCGCGGTCAGGCGTCGCGGCCGATGCAGCCGGTCCGCCGCCTTGGCGTAAGCCCCCTGCGGCTCAGGCGTAATCAGCAAGGCGCAGCTGGCCGGCGCAAGCTGCACATAGTCTTGCGGCAGGAAGCAGGCGCCGGACTGAGTGGTTTTGAGATCTTCCGCGTAACGTTTGTCGGAGAAGAAGCTGACGCTGGCCGCATCGCCGCGAATGAGTGGGGCGACTTGGCCGATCCGCCGTTCGCCGTCGTCAGCCTTGACCAGACTAGCGCCGGCTATGGCGGCCAGCTCGACAAGTGAAACCGGCCCAAGTTCCTCAAAAAATCGCGAATCCGGCATAGAGGCTTGATCGTCCCGCCAATCGCTACGGCCCTGTCCGGATCGATGACCCGTACAGACTCCGCGCTGCTGATACTCAATCGAGAGTCGTCGAACTGACGGCTCGCCTCAATCCGATCTTGCCGGAAGCCTTATCGCAAGCAAATTTTTCCCGAACCGCCGACAAGCCGCCCGATGTTATTGAGCGGGTGCGCCGGCGGCGTCGAGGTGTTCGCGGTCGATGGCGAATTGGGTAAGCGAGCCATTGAGCAATTGCGTCACGCCGGGCGTGATGTCGGTGGCCGGATTGGCCACAATCACCGCATTGGCATCCAGCAAGACGCCGCAGCCGTGCTGCGTAACCATCTGGCCTACGAACGGACCTGCCGCTTGCAGAATATGGGTAAAGGCCTTTTGCTGAGTGGCCTCCATTTCGCGCTGGCGAAGCTGAACCTTTTCTTGGAACTGGGCGCCGCGCTGCTGCAGCGCCTGACCACGTTGGGCGTAGACGGCGGCGTCCAGAGACGCCTTTTGGCCCTCTAGCGCCTTGGCGTCGTTTTCAAGCGACGTCTGGTCGGTGGTCAGCTCGGCCCGGACGACGGCGCTGAGCTGCTTCATGCGGTCGGTGACATAGAGCCCAACTGTTGAGGTTTGCAGCAGGGCCTCACGTGACAGCACGCATAGGCCAGGGACTGTGGCGGTGATTTCCACCGGGGGACTGGCCGGTGCGGCGGCGGGCGCGGCTGCAGCGGCGGCTGCCGGTTTAGCTTTGGGCTTGGGGGTTTGGGCGCCGGATTGAGACGCGCAGGCAAGGGCCGCAACCGCCGCCAGAGCGAACGTCTTGGAGAACATGATCTTCATGGGGTCAGAACCTAGTGGCGGTTGAGAAATAGAAGTTTTGGGTTTTGTCGTAGGTGGTTCGCGCCAGGACATCGCTCAGGTCGAAGCGCAGCGGCCCCATCGGCGATTTCCAGAACACGCTGATGCCGGCGGAGGCGCGCATGGCCAAGGCGTCGTTGATGTTCGGGTCTTGCAGACCGGTGAGCGGATTGATTTTCGCCGTTTTGTCCAAGGCCCCGAGGGTGCCCACCTGGGCAAAGAAGGCGGTGTTGATGCCGTACTGTTCGGGCAGATAGTTGGGCACGGTCAACTCGGCGGTGCCTTGGGCGTAGAAGTTCCCGCCTAGAGAGTCGCCATAGACCACATCGCGGGCGCCGATGCCGGCGAGCTGGAAGCCCCGGAAGGTATCGCCGCCGCGGAAGAAACGGTCGTTGATGCGGACGTAATCCTTGTTCCAAGGCTCGATATCACCCACCTCGCCCTTGATCATCAGGACGTAGCTCGGGCTGAACGCATGATAGACGGCGCCGTCGATGATGGTCTGGGCAAAGTCCACATTGCCGCCAAAGCCGGCAAAGGTCTGATTGAAGTCCACATAGAAGCCGCGCGTCGGCTTGATCGGATCGTCGCGGTCGTCATAGCGATACTGGAAGCTGATCTGCGAGGTCAGGTTCGATCCCCGCTGCTCGCACAATACCGCTGAAACCGTCTGGAAGCCCGGCTGGCACAAGCCGCTGTTCACGTTGATGTTGTCCGAATGCAGGCTGTAGATCAGCAGCAGGCGGGAATAGTCGGTCAACGGGAAGCCTAGGGTCAGGGACGCGCCCGTCGAGGCCGAAGAGTAAGACGCGTACTGCGAGAAATTATAGCGCGATGAATAGAGATTGAAGCCGGCCGCGAGGTTGCGGCCCATGAAACGGGGCTCGGTGAAGCCGAAGTTGACCCCTTGCTGCAGATAGCCGGCTGAGATCTTGAAGCTGAGCTGCTGGCCTCGGCCGCGGAAGTTGCGTTCGCTGACGCCAATGTCGGCGATCAGCTGCTCCACCGAGCTATAGCCCAGGCTGAAGGACAGTTCGCCTGTCGGCTGCTCGGTCACCTTAACCCGCAGAACCGTCTTGTCCGGTGCGCTGCCGGGCAGCTGCTCAATGTCGACGTCCTTGAAGAATCCGAGCGCCTTGACCTTGACCTTGGAGCGATCCACCAGGACGCGATTATAGGCGTCGCCTTCCGCCAGCAGCAGTTCGCGCCGAACGACCGGGTCGATGGTGCGGTTGTTGCCGACAATATCGATCCGCTCCACATAGACGCGGGGGCCTTCGACAATCTGGAAGTTCACATCCACAGTGTGGGTCTGCGGGTTGGCGGTATAGCGCGGGCGAACGTCCACAAACGCAAAGCCCGCCGAGCCGGCCGCGAAGGTCAAGGCGTCGGTCGCCTTATCGATCAGTTCGTCCTGATAGGTTTGCCCCTCCCTCACCGGCAGCGTCCGCTGCAGCGAGGCGGTGTTCAAACGCTTCAGGTCCGATTCGACGGTCAGCTTGCCGAACTTGTAACGGACGCCTTCCTCCAGCGTGTAGGTGATGGCGAAGCCGTTCTTATCCGGCGCCAATTCGGCGACCGCAGACAGGATATGGAAGTCGTAGAATCCCCTGTTGCGATAGAACTTGCGCAACTGCTCACGGTCGTAGTCGATCCGGTCCGGATCGTAATTGTCGCTATTGGCGAAGAAGCGGTACCACTTGGACTGTTTGGTGACGATGACGTCACGCAAGGCGTTGTCGGAAAACTGCTTGTTGCCGATGATGTTGATGTTGAGGATGCCGCTCTTGGGGCCCTCGTTGATCACAAAGATCAAATCCACGCGCTTTTGGGGCAATTCCACGATTTGCGGCGTGACGGTCGCGCCGACCCGGCCAGACCGGCGGTAGAGCTCGACGATGCGCTGGACATCAGCCTGGGCGCGCGAACGCGTGAACACGCCGCGCGGCCGCACCTGGACCTCATCGCGCAGCTTATCTTCCTTCAGCTCGTGGTTGCCCTCGAAAACCACCTGATTGATGATTGGGTTCTCCGCTACACGAACGATCAGGTCGGCGCCTTGCAGCTGAATCTGCACATCGGCGAACAGGTCGGTGCGGAACAGGGTCTTGAGGGCGTCGTCGATGCGCTGGGAATCCACCCGCTCTCCCACCGTAATCGGCAGGTAGGATAGGACGGTGCTCTCTTCGATACGCTCGGCGCCGCGAACGAAGATCCGTTGCACCACGCCGCTCTGAACCGGGGCTGGAGCTGCGGCAGGCGCGGGAGCCTCGGCTGTAGCTGCGGGCGCAGCGGCCGCAGGTGGCGCGCTGGGGGCCGCAGCGGGCTGGTCGGCCGTCTGAGCCAGGGCAAACGTCGCCACAGCCATGGCGCCCAGCAGGACCGCAGTTGAAATCAGTGCAGAGCGTCGGACGCGCGGAGCGTGCATTCAGGTCAGCCGTAAAGTGGAGGCGGGGTCAGGAAAAAATCCCGCCAAGGAGTTGAAACACACGGAGCCGCTGTAGATCGTTCCAGGTGGCGAACAACATCAATCCGAGCAGTAAGGCAAGCCCTACCCGGAAGCCCGCCGCCTGGACCTTGGCGCCCAAGGGGCGTCGGGCCGCCGCTTCGAAGGCGTAAAACAGCAGATGCCCGCCGTCCAGAACCGGTACGGGCAACAGATTCATAAATCCGATGCTGACCGAAATGATCGCGGCCAAGCTAGCCAGATTGGTTAGGGCGCCGAGCACTTTTAAGGTCAGGGTCGGCTCGCCGGCCGCGCCCGCATGCACCACGGCGCCGGATATTTGGGCGATGCCCAAGGGGCCGTGCAACTGATCGGCGGGCAATTGGCCGTGAATCAGTCGATTGATGATCACCCCCATGGTGGCGATCTTGTCCCAGGTGCGGGTTACGCCGCCGCTCAGCGCCTCAAACGGGCCAAAGCGCCGGTAACGAATGTCCGAGACCTGGTGGCTGGCGGAAATCCCCAGCATGCCCACCTTCTGACGCCCGCCCAGGCCGTTGTCTGAATCCCGCAAAAGCGGCGTCGCCACAAGAGTCAGGTCACGCCCGCCGCGCTCGACGACGAACCGAATCGGCGAGCCGGCGCGAATTTGCACGTACTGCTGAAGGTCCTCGAAGCTATCGAGTGGGTGGCCATCGGCGCGTAAGACCAGGTCGCCCGCCTGGAAGCCCGCTAATGCGGCCGGCTGGCCCGCGACGGTCGACTCTACGCGCGCCGGCAAGGTTCGTTCGCCGACCGCCATCAACAGGCCCGCTGTCAGGACAATGGCCAGGATGAAGTTCGCCAAGGGTCCGGCCGCCACGACGATGGCTCTCTGCCATACGGGCTTGAAATGAAAATAGCTTTTGAGGACCTGGGGACCGTCGCGCGCCAATATCTCCTTGCGCAAGGCCTCAAGCTCTTCTGCATTGGGCACGCTGGCGGCGTTTTCGTCGCCCGCAAAACGGACATAGCCGCCGAGCGGAATCCAGGCGATGCGCCATTCCACGCCCGAGCGGTCGCGCCATGACACCAGCGCCCGGCCAAAACCAATTGAAAACCGGTCGACAGCCACCCCGCAGGCCTTGGCCGCTAGAAAATGACCCATCTCGTGAATGCTGACCACCAAGCCCAGCAGCAGCAGGAACGGCACGGTGTTGATCAGGAACGAATGCAACATGAATAAGCCGATCCTAGTGGACGCGATGGCCGCGCTGGAGAAGTCCGGCGGCTACGGCGCGCGCCTGGCGATCAATAGTCATGGCCGTTTCCAAAACATCAGCCCCGCCGTTCGGCGCCAGGGCGCCATCAGCTTCCATCAGCTCCAAGGTTTGCGCCACGGTGGCGGCAATATCGAGAAAGCCGATACGCCGGTCAAGAAAAGCGGCGACCGCCGCTTCATTGGCTGCGTTCATCGCCGCAGGAGCGCCTCCGCCGATGGACAGGGCCTGACGAGCCAGGGCGATGGCGGGGAAGCGGTCCAGATCAGGGTGTTCGAAGGTCAATTGGCCGATCGCCGCCAGGTCCAGCCGGGGCGCCGGCCAGCTGATCCGCCCGGGCCAAGCCAAGGCGTAGGCGATGGGTGTGCGCATGTCCGGCGGACCGAGTTGAGCCAGGGTGGAGCCGTCAAGATATTCCACCATGCTGTGGATGATCGACTGGGGATGAACCAGCACATCGATTTGGTCGGGGCGGACTGAGAACAGATAGGCGGCCTCGATCATCTCAAGGGCCTTGTTCATCATGGTGGCCGAATCCACCGAAATCTTGGCTCCCATGCTCCAGTTCGGATGGGCCACGGCCTGTTCCGGCGTGGCCGCAGACATGGCTTGCCGGGTCCAACTGCGGAAGGGTCCGCCCGACGCCGTCAGGATAATCCGGTCGACGGCGTCGGACCAATGCTCTTGCAGCGCCTGGAAGATGGCCGAATGTTCCGAATCCACCGGCACCACCACCCCGCCATGAACGCGGGCGGTCTCCAGCAGAGCGGGTCCTGCGCACACCAGGCTTTCCTTGTTGGCTAGCGCTACGATGGCGCCGGTGCGAGCGGCGGCGAGGGTCGGCGCCAGACCCGCTGAGCCGACGATGGAGGACATGACCCAAGGCGCGTCCATTTGCGCCGCCTCGATCACGGCGGTGCGTCCTGCGGCGGCGGCCACGCCAGACCCGTCCAGGCGCGCGCGCAACTCGTCCAGCCGGCTCTCATCTTCGATCACCGCCACCTGTGGCCGCCAGTGCAGCGCCTGCTCGGCGAGCCGTTCCACATTGCGCCCGGCGGTCAGAGCGACCACTTGCACCTCTGCCGATCCGCAGCTCTGGGCCGCGCCAAGCAGATCGAGTGTGGACACCCCGATTGAGCCTGTTGAGCCCAGAACGGTGACAGAACGGGAGAGATTCAATGCGGCCACCCCAAGTTTACCAGCAGTCGCGCGGCGGCGACGGCCAAGAGAGCGAACATCAGACCGTCGACGCGATCCAACAATCCGCCATGGCCGGGGATTAGTCCCCCGCTGTCCTTTACCCCAAATCGGCGCTTGAGCATCGATTCCCATAAATCTCCCGCCATGGTCGCCAAGCCGGCGAAGGCGCCGATGAGCAGGGCCTTGGCCGTCGACAGCTCATCGGGGTGAAGGAGCGCCCAGACTCGAGCCACTGCAGCGGCGGCCAGAGTCGCGGCGATCAAGCCCCCGAAAAAGCCCGACCAGGTCTTATTCGGCGAGAATTGCGGCCAGAGTTTGGGCCCCTTGATTAAATTGCCCGCCAGAAAGGCGACAATATCCGCCGACCAGGCCGACGCCAGAACCAGAAAGGTCCACATCTGCCCGCCCGGACCGGCGGCCCTGAGCCAGATCAGCGCCAGGCAGGGGGCCCCGATATAGAGCGCGCCGAACGCCGCATCGGCCGGCCTGGCGGCCACCGCCCGCGACATCAAGGCGCAGGCGCCGCCGCTCAGCACCAGGACGATCCAGGCGATTCGGTAGTGGCCTAAGCTCGCGGTCAAAGCTGCAGCCAGGACAGCCGCGGTGACCAACACGGCCACGCGGACAGGGGCGCTGGGCGCAGTCATGCGGCCCCATTCCCAGGCCACCCGAGCCACTGCGGCGGCGATCACCGCCATAAGCAGCCAACCGCCCGCATAGGCGGCGTACAGCGCCATGGGCGCCAGCACGGCGGCCGACAGCGCGCGCATGCCCAGATTTGACCAGTTGAACCGTCTAGCCGGCAGCGAGGGCGTCATTCACATCCGCCCCGCCATAGCGCCGCTCGCGGGTCCGAAACGCCTCAACCGCCGCCGTCAGCAATTCGGCCCCGTAGTCCGGCCAAAGCACGTCCTGAAACACAAACTCGGCATAGGCGGCTTCCCACAACAGAAAGTTGGACAGCCTTTGCTCGCCGCTGGTGCGGATGATCAGGTCCGGCGCGGGGATATCGGCGGTTGATAGGTAGGATTCCAACCCGGCCTCGTCCAAATCGTCCGGCTCGGCCAAGCCCGCCTTGACCTTGCGAGCGAATTGCCTCGCCGCGTCCACGATGTCGGGCCGCCCGCCGTAGTTGAAGGCTACCTGAAGGTGGAAACGATCATTGGCTGCCGTAGAGGCTTCGGCTCGCTCGATAATCCCGAGAATGTCGCTGGGCAGCCCCTCGCGCCGACCGAGAATGCGCACCCGCACCCCTGCCCGGCCAAGGCGCGCCAGGTCAGTTTGCACGAAGGCCTTCATCAGGCCCATTAATTCGGAGATTTCGCCTGCCGGCCGGCGCCAGTTTTCCGTAGAAAAGCCGAATACCGTCAGCCGCCTGATGCCTAATGCCGGAGCCGCCTCAACCGTGCGCCTCAGCGCAGCCACGCCTTCGCGATGACCCAGACTCCTCGGCAGGCCCCTCGCCTTCGCCCACCGCCCATTGCCGTCCATGATGATGGCGACGTGAGCCGGTCCGCCCTGTTTGGCGGCGGGAGACGGAACCCTCAATCCGGTCGGCGCGGAGGCCATGTGCACGTCCTTGTTAGGCTCGAAAGCCAACCACCCTGCCGACTATACCTGCATTATCTCTTGTTCTTTGGTTTTCAACAGATCGTCGATCCGCTTGATCGCCTGATCGGTGAAACCCTGAATTTCGTCGCTCATGCGCTTGAGTTCGTCTTGAGTGATGACGCCGTCCTTTTCCGCCTTTTTCAGCTCGTCAATGGCGTCTCGGCGCACGTTGCGCACGGCGATACGCTGCTGTTCGCCATATTTGCCCGCCAATTTGGCAAGATCCTTGCGGCGTTCCTCGGTCAGGGGCGGCACGGGAATGCGCAGATTTTGGCCGTCAACCATGGGGTTGAGACCCAGACCTGCGTTGCGGATCGCCTTTTCCACGGACACTACGACGCCCTTGTCCCAAATGCTCACGGTCAAGGATCGCGGATCAGGCACGCTGACGGCGCCCACCTGGCTGAGCGGCACGGTCGCGCCATAGGCTTCGACCATGACCTGGTCGAGCAGGCCGGCGGAGGCGCGGCCGGTGCGCAGACTGGTGAACTCTTCCTTCAGCGCGCCGACGCACTTATCCATGCGGTCGCGCTGACGAGCGATATTGGGCTTTTCGGTAGCGGCCATGATTTCAATCCTAGTCGCGTTGGTGACGGTCTTCGCAGATGACGGTATGGACTCCGCCTCCCAGAACAACCTGCATCAATTCGCCTCTCTGGCGGATGGAAAACACCACGATGGGGATGCCGTTGTCGCGCATGAGACTGATCGCCGAGGCGTCCATCACCTTAAGGTCTTGAGCCAAGACCTCAAGATAGCTCAATCTTTCATAACGTTTGGCGTCGGGCTGCTTTTTTGGGTCGGCTGTGTAGACCCCGTCCACGCTCGTGCCCTTAAGCAAGGCGTCGCAGCCCATTTCAGCGGCGCGCAGGGCGGCGGCCGTATCGGTGGTGAAGAACGGATTGCCCGTGCCGGCGGCGAAGATCACCACCCGGCCCTTTTCCAGGTGCCGCAGCGCCCGGCGGCGGATGTAGGGTTCGCAGATGGTGTCCATCTGGATGGCCGATTGCACGCGGGTAGTGACCCCGATCTTTTCCAGGGCGTTCTGCATAGCCAGGGCGTTCATCACCGTGCCCAGCATGCCCATGTAATCGGCGCTGGCCCGCTCCATCCCGCGCGCGGCCGTTGACAGACCGCGGAAGATGTTGCCGCCGCCGATCACAAGGCAAAGCTCCACGCCCATTTGCACGATCTGGGAGATTTCTTCGGCCACGGCGTCGACGGTTTTCATGTCGATGCCGAAACCGCCATCGCCCATGAGCACTTCGCCCGACACCTTGAGCAGAATGCGCCGGTAGCGGGCGGGCGTCGCCGGGTCAGGGAATGGGGTCATGGCGGGCTTCCGGCGCCTCAGGGGGAATCGTCGGCGCACAATAGCCGAAGGGCGCCCGGTCCGTCGAACGGTCCCGCGCGCCCCTGCGTCATAGATTTAGTGACCGGCGACGGCTGCGACTTCCGCCGCGAAGTCTTCAGTCTTTTTTTCTACGCCTTCGCCCAGGGCCAGCCGGGCGAAGCCTGCCACCTTGATCGGCGAACCCAGGGTCTTGGCCGTGTCGGCCACCAGCTGTTCGACCGTCTGATCCGGGTTCATGACGAAGGCCTGCTTCAGTAGAACGACTTCCTCGTAGAACTTGCGGATACGGCCCTCGATCATCTTTTCGACGACCTGCGGCGGCTTGCCCGAGGCCAAGGCCTGTTCGGAGAAGATCGCCCGCTCGCGTTCGACGGCGGCCGGGTCCAGATCATCGGTGGACAGGGACAGCGGCGAGGTGGCGGCCACGTGCATGCCGATCTTGCGGCCCAGCTCTTGTAGCTGCGCCTGATCGCCCGCGCCTTCGATGGCCACGAGCACGCCGATGCGGCCCAGGTCCGTCGTGCCTTCGACCTTAGAGTGGACATAGGCGGCGACAGCCCCCTCAGCCACGTCAAAGGCGCTCAGGCGGCGCACCAGCATGTTTTCGCCGATGGTGGCGATCAACTGGGTGATCACGTCGCCCAGCACCTCGCCGTCCTCGGTCTTGGCCGCGATCAGGGCCTCGACGCCGTCCTCGACATCCAGGGCGGTCTTGGCGGCCTTACGGGCGGCGTTCTGGAACATCTCGTTGCGGGCGACGAAGTCGGTTTCTGCGTTCAGCTCGACCACGGCGCCGGACATGCCCCGACCATTGCTGCGTAGAGCCACAGCCACCAAGCCTTCGGCGGCGACCCGGTCGGCCTTTTTGGCGGCCTTGGACAGGCCCTTGGCGCGCAGCCAATCCATGGAGGCTTCGATGTCGCCGTCGTTTTCCACGAGGGCCTTTTTGCAGTCCATCATGCCGACGCCGGACTTCTCGCGCAGTTCTTTCACCAGCGCAGCCGTGATTTCAGCCATGATCAAATCCTCCGGTCTAATAGCGATGGCGGCCCGGCGCCCCTGGAGCAGGTTTGCCGAACCGCCGTGTCGTTTTTGCGAATGATCCGCCGCCGGGGATCGGCAGCGCACCGATGGGACTATTCAGCGACGGTTTCGGCGCTTTCACTGGTCGGTTCAGCGACCGGGTCGGCGCTTTCACCGGACAGTTCCGCCGCGACGGCGGCGTTTTCCTGCTCGGTGAGTTCAGCGGCCGGTTCGGCGGCGGAGCCCGGATCAGCGGCTTCAACGGCGGCCGCCGCGACAGCGGCGTGCGGCGCTTTCGCCTTGGAGCGACGCAACGCGGGTTCGGTCGGGTTGACCGAGGCGCCCAGGTCCACGCCCATGGAGGCCTGACCGGCGGCCAGACCGTCCAGCACCGCATCGGCGACCAGGTCGCAATACAGTTGCAAGGCGCGGGCGGCGTCGTCATTGCCGGGGATCGGATAGGTGATGCCGTCGGGGTCCGAGTTGGTGTCCAAGATCGCCACCACCGGGATATTGAGCTTGCGCGCTTCCTGGATGGCGATGCCTTCCTTGTTGGTGTCGATCACGAACATTAGATCGGGGATGCCGCCCATGTCCTTGATGCCGCCCAAGGACAGCTCGAGTTTTTCGCGTTCGCGGGTCAGCTGCAGCAGCTCCTTTTTGGTGCGGCCGCCATGATCGCCGTCAAGCACCCCTTCCAGTTCACGCAGACGCGCGATGGACTGGGAGATGGTGCGCCAGTTGGTCAAGGTGCCGCCCAGCCAGCGATGGTTCACGTAGTACTGCGCGCTGCGCTTGGCCGCGCTGGCCACCGGATCGGACGCCTGGCGCTTGGTGCCCACGAACAGCACCCGTCCGCCCGAGGCGGCCACTTCGCGCACCTTCACCAGGGCCTGGTGCAGCAGCGGAATGGTCTGGGACAGGTCGATGATATGGATATTGGCCCGCGATCCGAAGATGTAGCGTTCCATCTTCGGGTTCCAGCGGTGCGACTGGTGGCCGAAGTGCGCGCCGGCTTCCAACAGCTGACGCATGGTGAATTCGGGTAGAGCCATGGCGTTTTCCTTCTTCCGGTTGGCCTCCGCAGGCAAACCCCCATTCGGGGACCGGAACGGAAACGAACGGGATGTCTCCCCGAGCGTAGCCGAACGCCTGCGTGTGTGATGGCGCGCTTCCTAGGCGCAAAGGCGGCAAAAGGCAAGCGGGGCGTAGCGCTG
>CAYVHP010000089.1:0-34389 GCA_964451265.1 uncultured Caulobacteraceae bacterium
CGAGCCGAACATCATCAGCACGCCGGTCAGCTTGTCCGGCACCGCGCGCAGGATGGCGTAGAACGGCAGCATGTACCACTCGGGCACAATGTGCGCCGGCGTGACCAGCGGGTTGGCCGGGACATAGTTGTCGGCATGGCCCAGGGCGTCCGGCATGAAGAACACGAAGCTGGCGAACAGGATCAGGAACACCGCCATCGCGAACCCGTCCTTCACCGTATAGTACGGGTGGAAGGGCACGGTGTCGGCCTTGGACTTCACGTCCACGCCCTTGGGGTTGTTGTTGCCCGGAACGTGCAGGGCCCAGATGTGCAGCACCACAACGCCGGCGATCATGAACGGCAGCAGATAGTGCAAGGCGAAGAAGCGGTTCAGCGTCGGGTTATCCACCGCGAAGCCGCCCCACAGCCAGGTCGTGATGGCCTTGCCCACGATGGGCAAAGCGCCCAACAGGTTGGTGATCACCACGGCGCCGAAATAGGACATCTGACCCCAGGGCAGGACGTAGCCCATGAAGGCGGTGATGATCATCAGCAGGTAGATCACGCAGCCCAGGATCCACAGGATCTCGCGCGGCGCCTTGTAGGAGCCGTAATAGACCCCCCGGAACATGTGGATGTAGACCGCCAGGAAGAACATCGAGGCGCCGTTGGCGTGGATGAAGCGGATCATCCAGCCGTAGTTCACGTCGCGCATGATGTGCTCGACGCTGGCGAAGGCCAGATTGGCGTTGGGCACATAGTGCATGGCCAAGACCACGCCGGTGGCGATCTGCACGCCCAGGCACATGGCCAGGATGCCGCCGAAGGTCCACCAGTAGTTCAGGTTCTTGGGGGTGGGGAAGTCGACGAAGCTGTCATAGGCCAGCCGTACGATGGGCAGGCGCGCATCCAGCCAGCGGGTGAAGCCGGTCTTCGGCTCGTAGGTTGATTGTCCGCTCATGATCAGCCGATCTTGATCTTGGTGTCGGAGGTGAAGGCGTATTGCGGCACCACCAGGTTCAGGGGCGCGGGGCCCTTCCGAATACGGCCCGAGGTGTCATAGACCGAGCCGTGGCAGGGGCAGAGCCAGCCGCCGTAATCGCCCAATCCGAAGTTGGGCACGCAGCCCAGGTGGGTGCAAACGCCCACCAGGATCAGATACTGCGATTTGCCCGGCTTGTGGCGCGTGGCGTCCTTGGCGGGATCCTTCATCGGCGCGTCGTCGGCCTGCACCGCCTCGGCGATTTCCTTAGGCGTGCGGTAGCGGACAAACACCGGCTTGCCCTGCCACTTGACCACCACCTGCTGACCGACGGTGACCTTGCTCAGGTCGAATTCGATCGAGGCCAGGGCCAGCACGTCGGCCGAGGGGTTCATTTCATCGATCATGGGCCAGGCGAAAACGGCGACGCCCCCCACGGCGACCGTCGCGGCCGCGATGTGGATGAAATCGCGCCGGTTCGGATCGTCCGCCCCGTGCCCTGCTTCAGGGCTTGCTCCAACGACGGTGTTCGCCACCTCAGATCACCTCTGGTTCGATGCGCCGATCCGAAATCGGACAGGACGCGTTACGGTCGGTCTCGACCCGCAAGGGGCCATCTGTAAAAAGTCGCCCAAGCGGATAGTCCCCGGGAGCTTATAGCTCAATCGCAATCCATGCCCCCGCAGGCGCGATCCGCACAACGCCCCATGGACGGATCGCTTAGAATGCGTTTGGCCCTTTTTCAACCGGACATTCCGCAAAACCTCGGCGCAAGCCTAAGAATGTCTGCCTGTTTAGCGGTTTGCCTGGACGTGATCGAGCCTTGCGCCTTTCCCCTATCGGATAAATCCCTCAAACGCGCCGCCCTGGACTATGGCAATAAGACGCAGATTCGCCTGCATGCCTCCTGGACGGATTTTCTGGCGGCGCCGGAGCGACAACTGGGGCGCCTGATTCTGTTCACCACCCAATCGGCCGAGCCCTTCCATCGCTTCGCCTATCAACCCGACGACACCTTGCTGTTCGGTCGCGAAAGCGCCGGGGTCCCTCAGGCGGTGCATGACACGGCGCAGGCTCGGCTTTATATCCCTCTAGCGCCTGGCTTGCGTTCGCTCAATGTGGTCACCGCAGCGGCCATGGCCTTAAGTCAGGCGCTGGGCTGTACGGGCGGCTTTTCGGGCGGCCAGGCTTAGAGGACGCCCAGCCTAGAGGACGCCATGTCTTTGACTCCAGATACGCTCACCGCATCGGACCTTGGCGCCCGCCAGGCCCGCGCCCGCGCTTGGTTTGAATCCCTGCGCGATCAGATTTGCAGCGCCTTTGAGGCCTTGGAGGACGACGCGCCGCCCGCGCTGTACCCCGGGGCGCCGGGCCGCTTCGTGCGCACGCCTTGGACGCGCGAGGAGGGCGGCGGGGGCGTCATGTCGATGATGCACGGCCGCCTGTTTGAAAAGGTCGGCGTGCACGTCTCAACCGTGCACGGGACTTTCACCCCTGAATTCGCCAAGACCATGCCGGGCGCCGAGGATGACCCGCGCTTTTTCGCCACCGGCATCAGCCTGATCGCGCATCAATGGTCGCCGCGCACGCCGGCAGTGCACATGAACACCCGCTATATCTGCACCACCCAGGGCTGGTTCGGCGGTGGCGGCGACCTGACGCCCTTGCTGGCGGATCAACGGTCACAGGACGCGCCTGACTCAGTGCTTTTCCACGCCGCGATGCAGCGCGCCTGCGACCGCTACGACCCGGCATGGCACGCCAAATATAAGGCCTGGTGCGACGAATATTTCTTCCTGCCCCATCGCAACGAGCCGCGCGGGACCGGGGGCATTTTCTACGACCGTCACGACAGCGGCGACTTCGAGCGCGACTTCGCCTTCACCCAGGACGTCGGCAAGGCGTTTTTGGAGGCCTATCCGGCCATCGTCCGCGGTCGGATGAACGAGTCCTGGAGCGAGGCCGAGCGCGAGGAGCAGTTGATCCGTCGCGGCCGCTACGTGGAATACAATCTGCTCTACGACCGCGGCACCATGTTCGGCCTAAAGACCGGCGGCAATGTGGAGTCGATCCTCTCATCCATGCCGCCCCTGGTGAAGTGGCCTTAAGAGCCTGTCGGTCTAACTACCGCCAACGGGCGCAATCGCCATTGGCTTACCGATCACGCCAAGGGTGATCCCACTCACGCCACGGACGCGGCGGGAGGGGAGGGGATGCGTAGCCGGCCATTTCCTGGATGTCGCTTACCGGCGTTGGCGCGCCTGGAGCATCGTGCTGATATTCCTTATTCGTGAACCACCGGAGATCGTGGAACCGGCCATCGGCGTGCAGGGCGGCGTCGATCGCCGTCAGCGTTTCGGGGAATACGCCGGTGGGCCTGGGCGCGAAAAACCATGTCCATATTGGCGATGAACCCTCAAACATGAGAATGATCTCGTCGATTGGGCTGATTTGCATCCAAATCCGATTGCCGTTGAGCTTGGCCTCCAACTCCCATCCATGCTCATTCGAATCGACCATCTTCGAAATCCGCCAGCCCATGGCCTGAAGGATGTCGGCCAATACGAGGGCGTGCGCTCGTCCCGGCCACTCGATGAAGTCGTGCGTGTCCTCCGCCTCGACCCCGTTGTCGGCTAAGTCCGAACGAAAGGTCGCCATTGTGCGTAAGATCACCGTTGGCCCTCCCGATGCGCCACGCCCGCCACGCCGGCGATGCCGCCGACCGTCGCTCTCGATGCCGGCGGAGCGCCACGCACCACTCGGATCACCGGATGATTTTTCGTCAGTCCCTGTTTCTTGCCGCTCCAGCCATGTCCGATATGGTCCGCGAGCCGCGCACCGTGCATTGCCGGGTCAATTTGATAGTGCAACTCGTAAAAGTCGCCCCGGCTTATGCCGGGCGGCTTGAGCACGTTGAAGGGACTGTCGCTAAGCCAATTTGGGAGCTTTATGGCGTTCTTGCTCTTCCTGGGAAGGCCCGCTTTCGGATACCAGTGACTGCCTGTGCCCTTGTAAGGCTCGGCCAGATATCGCGCTTCTGGCTCGCTCATTCCCTGCGCCATCCGCTTAGTGACTTGCTCCTCGGCGGAAAGAACCGGGCCTCCCATGGCTTCAGGCGCCAGCGCCGCCGCCCCTATGTCGAAGAGAACCTCTCCCTGGTTCATGCCGATGTCGAACCTGCGACGCATTTCGCCGGTCGCGGTGGGCGCGGCCGGTGTGGCTGACGGATTGAGGGCGGCGTTGGCGCGTGACGCCCCCGCCATGATCGACTGGACCGGGTGATGGGCCGCAGACAAGCCTCTGCGGACCGCGTCGTTGGCGCTCTGGGCGAGGGGTAGCCAAGCCGGCTGGCCGGGATGCAGCCATCCATAGGCGGGATCCAATAGATTTTCGGTGAACTGCACGGCGCCGGCCGCATCCTGGGCAAGGCGCGCTCCGCCACGCGTTACGCCGGCCACGGTACCTGCCGTTTCGGCCAAGGAGTCGGCGGCGCTGTTGTTGAGATCGCCGACGCCCCCCGGTCTAGCGGGTGATGCCGACGCCAATCGCTTGGCGCGCACGTCGGCGTTGCGCTGTCTTATCCAAGTCCTGGTGTCGTCTTCCATGCCTTCCCGCCCGCTCTCAAGCCCGCAAAAGCATACGACCTGGACGCGAGTGCGTCAAGAACAAAAGATGAACAATAGCCTAATAATTGATACGGCGCGGCGCCGATCTCCCGCCAACCCGCCCGCCGGAATTGCTCAATCGCCCCGCCGCGCCAGGATGAGCGCATAGGCCAGCAGCGCCGCATTGCCGAAGAAGATTACGGCGTCAAAGGCGGGGGCGGTCTGGACCGCGAGGCCCGTGGCCCAGGGGAACACGATCTGGCGTGCGGTTTCCGCGAACAGCCCCGGCAGCGCCATCACGACCGCCACAGTCACCGCATCGGCGAGCCGCCCCTTGCGCCAAGCCAGGGTCGCGCGAAACGCGACGCAGACCAAGGCCGCGATCACCAGCCCGACCAGGACGCAGACCAGGGGCCCGCTCTCGAACAGAAAGCGGCCGCCCAGCCGAAAGGTCACGGCGCCGTTGAGCCAGACGCTCAGGCCGACGGCGGCGTAGATGAGACGGTCCCGGTTGCTCACGCTTAGGCCTCTCCGAGCCCGCTCAAAAACGCCCTGATCCAGCCGCCCACCCGCGCCCGGTCGTTGGGGTGGTTCAATGAGGCGATCGCCGCATCGGCCTGCTCGTGCGGAAGATGCGAGCCCTTGCGGCTTTTTAGCAGGGCCTGGGCGTAGGCCGGCTCAAACTCAGGGTGCCCTTGGAAGGAAATCGCCGGCTGGTCATGATAGGCTAGGCCCGCGAAGTGGGTGAACGGACTGGCGGCGATCACCTTGGCCTCGGGCGGATGCAGGATCACCTGGTCCTGATGCGAGGCGGGAATAGAAAAGCTGGTCGCGTGGTCCATCCACGGCCGGGCCTCGACCACCTGATAATGTTGCAGCCCCACGCCCCACCCTTTGGGCGACTTGATCACATGGCCGCCGAAGGCCTCCGCCATGACCTGGTGCCCGAAGCAGATGCCGACCAGAGCCGCTTGCCCTTTGGCGGCGCGCAGGAAGGTCTTCAGTTCCGCGATCCATGGCAGGGGGTCATAGACCCCGGCGGGTGAGCCGGTGATGACATAGGCGTCGAAGTCCGTGATGGCAGTTGGCCAACGGCCGCGCTCCACGGCGAAGTAGGGCAGGGACCCCATTTCCAGCAGGCTCTCGAACATGTCGGGGTAGCTGCCGAAGCGCTCGGCCAGTTCGGGCGGCGGCTCGCCGGTTTGCAGGACCGCGACGCGCATCAGTCGAACAGCTTAGACACGGATTCCTCGTTGGCGATCCGGCGGATGGCTTCCCCCATCAAGGGCGCGACCGAGACCACGCGGGTCTTGCCGCAGCCCTGAACCAGATCGGGCGCCTCGATGGAATCGGTGATCACGAGCTCCTTCAGCACCGACTTGGTCACCCGGTCGATCGCCGCGCCCGACAGCACCCCATGGGTGACATAGGCGGAGACTTCCTTAGCGCCCTGATCGATCAGGGCCTGGGCGGCGTTGCAAAGGGTGCCGGCCGAATCGACGATGTCGTCGAACAGGATGCAGCAACGGCCCTGCACCTCGCCGATGATGTTCATCACTTCGCTCTCAGCGGGACCCGAACGGCGCTTGTCGACGATGGCCAGGTCGGCGTCCAGGCGCTTGGCCAGGGCGCGGGCGCGCACCACCCCGCCCACATCGGGCGAGACGATCATCAGGTCGCGCGACTTGGCGTAGTGCTCCTTGATGTCCTCGGCCAGCACCGGCGTGGCCAGCAGGTTGTCGGTGGGGATGTCGAAGAACCCCTGAATCTGGCCCGCATGCAGGTCCATGGTCAGCACGCGATCAGCTCCGGCGCGGGTGATGATATTGGCCACCAGCTTGGCGGAAATGGGCGTGCGTCCGCCCGTCTTGCGGTCCTGCCGGGCGTAACCGAAGTAGGGCATCACCGCCGTAATCCGCTTGGCCGAAGCCCGCGTCAGGGCGTCGATGCAGATCAGCAATTCCATCAGGTTGTCGTTCGCCGGGTAGGAGGTCGATTGGATGATGAACACATCCTCTCCGCGCACATTCTCCTCGATGGCGACGAACACCTCATTGTCGGCAAACCGCCGCACCTGGGCCTTGGTCAGGGGCGTGTCCAGATGGTCGGCGATCGCCTCGGCCAGGGTGCGGTTCGAATTGCCGGCGAGCAACTTCATCAGGGCCTCGATGCTGTTTGCCCAGCTTTTAGCAGGGGCGGGCGGTTGAGTTGAACCGCCCCCTTCTCCGCTCGTTCCCGCGAAAGCGGGACTCCAGGGCTTTCCAGCGTGGCGAGTCCTGGACAGGATTGGGTCCCCGCTTCGACGGGGATGAGCAGGCTAGGCAGCGATTCAATCGGAACTCAAAAGCTCTAGCAGGGGTGCGCGGCGGCACAAAGCCCGCAACGCCGCCGAAGATGCAAGCTTGGCAGGTGTGGCCTATTGGCCGCTGGTCCGCTGAATTTGCGGTTGGCTAGCCTATGGCGTCACAGCGCGCCATTCAGAACTATTCCCTACCGCTTGGGTTTTGGTTATGATCGGCCATGCCTACCGTCCTTCGTATCGGCGCCCTGCGGGTCCTAATCTGGCCGAACGACCATCGACCGGCTCATGTCCATGTGAGGGGTGCGCACGGCGAGGCGGTCTTCAACCTGCACTGTCCAGACGGGCCGCCGTCGCTTCGCGGAAGTTACGGGTTCAGATTGGCCGACCTGAACCGGATTGAGGGCGCGTTGGCGGGGGCGATCACGGCCCTATGCGATGATTGGAGCACAATACATGGCGATCACTGAGCATGAACTGAAACAGGCGGAAATGCGTATGGCGACGGTGCGCGAGGCTGGCCATGCCGTGTCTGCGCGCTATGACCGTCGCCGGTCGCGCGTCGTTGTGATCCTCAACACCGGGGTCGAGCTGGCCTTCCCGACGCGGCTTGCTGAAGGATTGGCGCAGGCCTCTCCCGACGACCTGGCCGATATTGAAATCAGCCCAGCCGGCCTTGGCCTGCACTGGCCTCGCCTGGATGCTGATCTTTATGTGCCGGCGTTGTTGCAAGGCGTATTCGGCTCAAAAGGCTGGATGGCGCGCCAGCTCGGCGCGCAAGGCGGCCGGTCGCGCACCTTGGCCAAGGTCGCGGCCTCGCGCGAGAATGGCCGCAAGGGCGGCCGGCCAAGGAAGACAGCGACGGCTTAGGCTCGCTCCTAGATTAGGGTGATGGCGGACAGTAGGCGGCCGTAGTCGGGCTCGCCGCGCAGCACCGCTCGGCGATTGGAAAAGAACATACTTTCCTCGGCGCAGGTGTCTCGCCCGATCCACTCGGCCTTTTGCACCCCCGCCTGGGCTAATCGGTGCAGCACGAAACCGGGCAGATCGAACTGACGTTTGTCGGCTGTGCGGCCCTGGCCGAAGAAGGTCTCCGACCCCGGCGCCTGGCCGGTGAACCGTTCGACGAACTCCATGCCGACCTCATAAGAGGCCTGGGCTATGCAGGGACCGACGGCCGCAACGATGTTGGATCGTTGGGCGCCCTTGTCCTGCATCAACTGGACCGCCGCCTCCACCACCCCGTCCAGGGCCCCGCGCCACCCGGCGTGAGCGGCCGCCACCACTCCGGCGCGCCCATCCGCCAGCAGGACCGGCGCGCAGTCGGCCGATAGGGCGCCGCAGGCCAGGTTCGCCGCCGTGGTCACCACAGCGTCCGCCTCGGGCCGACTCTCCCATGGGCCGTCAGCCTCCACGGCCCGAGCGGAATGGATCTGGTAGGCGGTCAGCAAGGCGTCGGCCTCTACGCCCAGAGCTGCGGCGGCTCGCGCGCGATTGGCCTGGACAGCGGCCGGGTCGTCCTTGGAGCCCAGGCCTACGTTCAGGCTGTCATAGATCCCGCTGGATGCGCCGCCCCGACGGCCGAAAAAGGCGTGCCTCACGCCGGCGACCTCGGCTAGGAGCGGCGATCTCAGGATCGCGAGATGGCTCATCAGCTCTCCTCAAAACCTGGCGGGGTCGCGCCGGGCGGGTGAATCGCCAGGACCTTGAACAGACTCCCCATCTGGTCGGGCGCGGCCAGGCGCGCAAGCTGCCTTTGCAAAGTCTGTTCGCGATCCGGCCGCGCGGCGATCAGCGCTTGGGTGCGGGCGCCCAGGCCGAGGCGCATGAGGAACTCGCCCTGTGTCAGGATCGGCGAAGTCTGCGCGCCTGCCGCGCGCGCGGCTGCGGCCACCGCCGGAAAGTCGACATGTACGGTCAGATCCGCTTGGCCCGGCGTCTCCAGCGGCGAAACCTTATGGTGCCCTTTCAGCGCCTGGAGCGTGTCGCCCAATCCGGGCTCGTCGCGGCCATAGTCGATCAGCAGCCCCGCTCCCCCCTGGCGAAGCACGCACGCGGCCAGTTGCGCGGCGAAAGCGTCCTGGGCCGAGGACACCTCCAATACCGAGCCGGGCTCCGCATTCTGAAAGCTCGGGCCGATCAAGCCGTCCACCGGTCGGGCCGCCAGGCCGAAGGCCAAGGCGCCATGGTCGTCCAGCCCGACCATGCGCTCGGCCCATCCCTTCTCAGTGCGGACAAACTGACGGGCCGGCAGGCAGTCGAGCAACTCGTTGGCGATCAGGATCAGGGGCGCGTCATCGGGCAAGTCGGCCAGGGACGCCACCCAGCGCGGCGACACGGGGCCCGCGCCCAGCCGCTCAGCCTGGGCCTGCATCAGCACGGGACTGGTCTCGATCAGATAGAGGTCCGCCGCCGCGAGGAACGCCGGCTCCAGGCGTGCGGCGCGCAGGGCGTCGCTCATTAAAGCGCCGTCCCCCGGACCCGCCTCCGCCAGGATCACGCGGGCCGGACGGCCCATGCGGCTCCAGGTCTCCGCCGCCCACAGGCCCAGCAACTCGCCGAACATCTGGGAGACCAGCGGCGCGGTGATGAAGTCGCCGCGTTCTCCCAGGGCGGGGCGGGTTGCGTAGTAGCCCGCCCGTGGATCGTGCAGGCAGAAGGTCATGTACTGGGCGACCGTCAAAGGACCTTCGGCCAGAATCTGGGCCTTCAGACGGTCTTCCAGGCTCATGCGGGATCGGCGGGCGCCGGCGCGCGGAACGCTCGCCAGATCAGGACGGCGCCGACGATGATCATGGGCGCGGACAGAATCATGCCCATGGTCAGGCCGAGCGGAAAATTCGGCAGTTGAGCATCCGGTTGCCGTACGTTTTCCAGGGCGATCCGGCACAGGCCATAGCCCAGCAGGAACAGGCCGGTCACGGCGCCTTCCCGCTGCATCCATTTGAACCGCCAGGCGGCCAGCCCCAGGGCGAGGAACAGCACCAGGCCCTCCAGGACGGCCTCATAAAGCTGGCTCGGATGTCGCGGCGCCAGTCCCGCCGGGCAATCACCGTTGTAGACCTTGGCGATGGTGCGGTTGCAGAACACGATGCCCCAGGGAACAGCGGTCGTGCGTCCCCACAGCTCGCCATTGATGAAATTGGCGATGCGGCCGAAGAACAGGCCGAGGGGCACGGCCGGCGCAATAAGGTCGGACAAGCGAAACGGGCGAATCTTATTGCCTATGGAAAAGCCCAGCAGGGCCACGGTCACGCCGATCAATCCGCCGTGGAACGACATGCCTCCGCGCCAGACTTGAAGAATTTCCAGTGGCTCGGTCCAGATGACGGGCGTGTCGTAGAACAGCACATAGCCGAGCCGCCCGCCGACGATGATGCCCAGGGTGATCCACAACACGAGATCGTCGATTTGAACGGGGGTGGCCGGGGGCGACATCGGCGCCCACAGCCGGGGGGTGTGCGCCAGGGCTATGATATAGCGCCAGCCGATCAGAATGCCCGCGACATAGGCCAGGGCGTACCAACGGATGGCCAGGGGACCCAGATGCAGCAGCACGGGATCGAAATCGGGAAAGATCAAGGCGGGCCTCGAGTGGCTGAGTGCGCACAATAGCCTTGCTTAGCAGCACCTGTGGGCGACGCGCGACCCCCTCGCTACGGTTCGGCGCAACACAGCCGTTCGCCTTGGGCCGAGTTTGCCCTATATAGGATCCAAGGCTTTCCCTCCGACAGGTTTCGCGATGCAGACCAACAACCCCTTTCTCGACGAATTTTCCAAATTGACCACCGCCGCCATGGGTCTGGCCCAGGCCGCGACCGAGGAAGCCAAGGTCGCCATGCGCGCCCAATTGGACCGCGTGGTGGCGGAATTCGATTTGGTGCGCCGCGACGAGTTCGAGGCGCTACAGCTTGAAGTTGTCGCCTTGCGGGCGGAAATAGCCCGTCTCGCGAGCAAGCCGGCCAAGTCTGCTCGCGCCAAACAAGAAGCCGGTTGAGACGCAGGGCGTTTCACAGGTTAGGCTCTTATTGAAGTCAACGATTCCCCACCGCGCGCGGTGACGGCGTCCCATAAGGAAGCTCCGAGGCATGGACATTCCCCAGCCGGATGAAGACGTGGACTTCGCCCTGGATCCTCTGGACGTGGTCGAGCGTGTTCTGGCCGCCGAAAACCTGAGCTTTGACCGGACTGACGACGGCGATCTGGCCTTCGCCTTGGCCGGCGATTGGAAAGACTACGAGCTGTGGTTCGCCTGGCGGCCCGAGGCCGACTGCCTGCAGCTGTGCCTGTCGTTGGATATCCGCGCCCGAAAATCAAAGCGCAATCAAGCCTTTGCCCTTCTGTCGATGATCAATCAGCGCGTCTGGCTCGGCCATTTTGAGCTGTGGCCTGAGGACGGCGAAATCGTATTCCGCCACGCCCTGTCCTTGCCCTCCGGTGATCGGCCGACCCTGGCCCAGGCTGCGTCGATGATCGATGCGGCGGTGGAAGGGGCGGACCGCTTTTATCCGGCCTTCGACTTCCTGCTGAACGGCGGCAAGAATCCTGAAGAGTCCATCGCCGCCTGCATGTTCGAGACGGTCGGCCAAGCCTAACGGCTGCCGGACTTGGGCGAAGCCATCTAAAAAATTGAACCACGAAGGGCACGAAGATCACCAAGAGCTTGGTGTTTCCTTCGTGTTCTTCGTGCCCTTCGTGGTTCAATAGTCTTACTCCGGCTTGCGCCGGGAAGGGTGGATGTAGGAGGAGGCCATGGCTGACGGTATGGATTCGGCCGGACCGATCGGTCTGCTCGGCGCCGGACGCATGGGCGGAGCGCTGATCGAGGGCTGGGCGCGCGCCGGCGCGCTCGATCCGGCCGACTTGATTATCATAGAGCCGCATCCCTCGCCCGCCATTCAGGCCCTGGGCGCCCGCCTCAATCCGCCCCCTGCGGCGCTTGGCCAAATCCGCACCCTGCTGCTGGCGGTCAAGCCCCAGGTGTGGAAGGCCGCCGCCGTCGACGTGGCGCCCCACCTCGCGCCCGACGCGGTGATCGTATCCATCGCGGCCGGAGTCTCCCTCGCCGACATTGCCTCAGCCTTTGGCGGGCGGCGCGTGGCGCGGGTCATGCCCACCACCGCCGTTTCCATCGGCAAGGGCGTTGCCTCGATCTACGCCCCAGAACCCGAAGCTCACGCCCGCGCCCACGTCCTGTTCGCCCCGGTGGCGACCACCGTTGACCTGGCCCATGAGAGCCTGATGCACGCCGCCACTGCGGTGTCCGGCTCCGCTCCGGCCTATCTGTACGCCTTCATCGAGGCGCTGGAGGGCGCAGGCGTGAAGGCGGGGCTTTCCGAAAAGGCCGCCCGCCGCCTCGCCCGGGCCACCATCGCCGGCGCGAGCGCCCTGCTGGACGCTTCCGGCGAAGAACCCGCCGAACTGCGCCGTCAGGTGACATCGCCCGGCGGCACGACCCAGGCGGCGCTGGAAGTGCTGATGGGCCAGGGCGGCCTTGGCGATCTGCTGGAACGCGCTGTGGCCGCCGCCGTGGCGCGCTCGCGCGAACTGGGCGGCTAGGCCGTGTCAGACCCTCAGAGCCCCTGGAGCCATCCGCCGCCCAAGCCTAAGGGGCCGCCGCCGCAGACTCCGATGCCGTCTCGGCGCTTTGGCTTGCTGATTATGATCGTTGGTTTGACGGGTCTAGGCGTCTGGGCCCTCAGCCAGTACTTCCCCGGCAGGGGTGACTGGCAAAGCGTGGCCCAGGGCCTGATGATGGTCACCATCGTCGCCTCCCTTCTGCTGCGCTTGCGGCTTCAACCGCACGAGGCCTTACGTAATATTCTCGTTTGGGTGGTGATCGCGGCGGTCCTGGCCGTCGGCTACAGCTTCCGTTCCGAAATGACATCCGCCTGGAGCCGTGTCCGCGCCGAGTTTGCGCCGGGCTACCCGGTTCAGCTCAGCGCGCACGAAATGGTGGTGACCCAGGACCAGAACGGCGGCTTCTATGTCATGGGCCAGGTCAACGGCGAGCCCGTGCGCTTCCTGGCCGACACGGGCGCCAGCGATATCGTGCTCAGCCCCGCCGACGCCGAGCGCCTGGGCGTGGACCTCAAGGCCCTGAAGTTCACCGATGTGGCCGAGACCGCCAACGGCATAGGTCGCGGCGCGAGCTTCAAGGCGGCCAGCCTCGCGGTCGGCCCCGTGCGCTTCGACGACGTGCCTATGCAGATCAACCAGGCGCCCATGAGCACCTCCCTGCTCGGCATGGCCTTCTTCCACCGGCTCGAGTCGTTCCAGATCAAGGGCGGGAAGCTGTATATGCGGTGGACGGGGTAGGGGCGGGGTTGTTTGGACTGCGGCTGGCGGCGCCTTATTGATCTCGAAAGCGACATCCCCTATATTCCACGCAAGGAATATGCGTGGGCCATGAGTTGGGACGTTGAGCATACTGACGAGTTCGCAAGCTGGTTCGTCGGTCTGAGCGAGGCCGATCAGGATGCGATCCGCTTCGCCGTCGGCTTGCTGATGGCGCAGGGTCCAAACCTGCGCTTTCCGCATTCATCGGGGATCAGCAATTCGCGGCACTCGCACATGCGCGAACTGCGGATTCAGAGCGAAGGCAGGCCACTGCGTGTGTTCTACGCCTTCGATCCGCGACGGTCAGCGATCCTGCTGATCGGAGGCGACAAAACCGGGGACGACCGTTTCTACGAGCGGCTGATCCCGGTCGCGGACGAGCTCTACGATGTTCATCTAATGGAATTGAAGCAGGAAGGATTGTTGAAATGAGCGGACATCGCCCGTTTTCCGACCTCACAAAGGATTGGAGCCCCGAGCGCCGCGCGCGCAGCGACGCACGTCAAGCCGAGTTGGCCGCAGAGTTAGTGAGCCTTGAGCAACTGCGCGAGGGGCTCGGGCTCAGCCAGGAGGAACTGGCGAACCTCATGGATGTGCAGCAGCCGGCCATCTCGAAGCTGGTGCGCCGTTCCGACATGAAGGTCAGCACCTTGCGCGACCTGATCGCGGCCATGGGCGGCGAATTGCACATCACCGCGACCTTTCCCGATCGTTCGGTCGAGATCGACAATTTCACCGCAACGCCGGCTTGATCGGGGTGAGCGGGGGACGCCTACGCGGTTTCGCAGCCGTTCTTGATGCCCACTATACGCTGAACCGCTACCCCGGCAGCCTGACCACCGCTCTCAGCCCGCCCAGTGGACTGCGGTCCAGCGTCACGTCACCGCCATGCCCCCGCGCCATATCGCGCGCCAGGGCCAGCCCTAGCCCTACGCCCTTCTCGTTCTGGTTTCGCGCGTCGTCCAGGCGGCTGAAGGGTTTGAAGGCTTCCTCATAGCGGTTGGGCGGAATGCCGGGGCCGTTGTCGTCCACCAGGATCTCCACCCCCCCGCCCGGCCCCTTGCGGGCCTCTACCTCGATGCGCTCGCCATGGGCGGCGGCGTTCATCACCAGGTTGGATAGGGCGCGCTTAAAAGCGTTAGGGCGTACGGCGGCCATCAGGTCCGGCCCGGCTTTCAGCCTGACCTCGGCCCCCGCGCGCTTGGCGCCTTCCGACACCTCTTCGATCAGGCTGCGCACGGCCACGGTTTCCACGTTCTCGCCGCCCTGTCCCCGGGCAAAGGCGAGATATTCGTCGATCATATGCTCCATCTCGGCCAAGTCGCGCTTCATCTCCTCCGAACGCGAACTGGGCTCGGCCAGGGCGAGCTCCAGCTTCAAGCGGGTGAGGGGGGTTCGCAGGTCGTGGCTGACGGAAGCGAGCAGGGTGGTGCGCTGCTCGATGTGGCGTTGCAGCCGGTCCTTCATGTCCAGGAAGGCCTGGGACGCCTGGCGCACCTCGCGCGCGCCGTAGGGCTTGAAGTCGGCGTTGGCCCCGCGTCCGAAGGCGTCCGCCGCCTCGGCCAGCCGTTCGATGGCGCGCACCTGATTGCGAATGAACAGCACCGCGATGGCGGTCAGGATGAAGGTGGCTCCGGCCAGCCACATCACGAAGATATGGCCGTTCGTGGCGAAGGCGCGGTCGCGCGGGGCGAGCACGCGAAGAACGCCGCCTTTCACCTTCACGCGGATGTCGACATAGGCGGGGTAGCGGGTGGTGTCGAACCAGAAGGGATCGTCCAGCCGGTCCGACAGGGCTTGCTGCATCGATTGATCGATGGGCAGGAACAGGGAATTGCGCCGCCCCCTAGGCAGGTCGCGCCCCTCTTGCAGGGCGACGGACATGTCCAGCGACTGTTCGGCCCGATTGGCGATGCGGCCCAAGGCGCCGGGGTCGGTCTTATAGCTGTCCACGATCCAGGCGACGTCGCCGGCCAGGCCGTCCGACAGGCGGCTGGTCACTGTGCGCCAGTGAGCGTCGAAAAAGGCCCAGGTCACCGCGATCTGCATCACCGCGATGGGCAGGACTATGATCAACAGCGAACGGGCGAACAGGGAGGTCGGCACCCGGCGCTTGAGCATCCGGGGCAGAAACAGCTTCGGCCACAGCCGCAGCCAATTGCGCTTTGCTGAGGAGGCCCTAGGCGTCATCGGGCGCCAGCATATAACCGACGCCGCGCACTGTCTGTAGATAGCGCGGATTGCGGGGGTCCAGCTCGATCTTGCGCCGCAGCCGGGTGACGTGCACGTCCACGGCTCGCCCGCCGCCTTCCCCCGCCTCGCGCGCCAATTCCAGGCGATCCACCGGATGGTGAGGGCGTTCGGCCAGGCGCCGCAGCAGCTTGGCCTCCCCCTCGGTCAGCCGCACCGGCTCCGATTGCCGGGTCAGCTCGCCGCGCCCCGCGTCAAAGGCGCACTCGCCAAGCGATAGTCTCGCGGCGGGGGCGGGCCGGGTCGCCATGGCCCGGCGCAAAATGGCGCCGATCCGCAGCAGCAACTCCTGAGGCTCGAACGGCTTGGCCATGTAGTCGTCCACGCCCACCGCCAGCCCCTCGATCCGTTCGTCCGCCAAGCCGCGGGCGGTCAGCATCAGGATCGGCGTCTGGGCCTTGGCGCCGAATTCCGCACGCAGCCAGCGGGTCAGCGAAATGCCGTCCTCACCCGGCATCATGACGTCCAGGATCATCAGATCGAAGTCGATCACCGCCAACACCCGGCGGGCCGCCGCGGCGTCGGCGGCTGCGGTGACGCGGAAGCCGGCGCGGGCCAGATATTCTTTCAGCAGATTGCGAATGCGGTCGTCGTCATCGACGACCAACAGATGGCGTTCGTCGCTCATGCGCCGTCCTTGTCGCCGGGGGCGGCGACGGTCAGACGCGAACCGGCCACCGAGGCCAAAATGCGCCGCGCGCCGGGCACGGCGTCCAAGCCGCCGGACCGATAGGCAAAGGCCAGGTGGTTACGCAGGCGTTCGGACACCTTGGCCTCGAACGCTCGTCCGGCGGCGGTGAGTTGGGCGGGCCTGCGGCGCGCGTCGCCCTTGCCCGCAGCCTTGGAGACGAAGCCGCAACCTTCCAGGTCAGACAGCACGCGGCTGGCGCCCTGCTTCGATAAGCCGGTCAGTTGGGCCAGTTCGTTCACCCCAATGCCCGGCCTGCGCTTGAGCAAAAAGGCGGCGCGGTAATGGCCGCGCCCGAGCCCTGACGGATGGCCTTGCAAAGCCGCTTCGGCGGTGGACCACAGGGCCGCTTCGGCCAGGACGAACAACTCGACCGAGGCGTCGAGCTCCTCCTCGCGCAGAATCAGCCGGGTGTCGGGGGTGGGGCTGGGCGGTCTCATGGGCGATGAGATTGGCCGCGCACGGGCCGCCCGGAGTTGACGATGGCGGGATGCGGGCGTCTAAGACCGAGACGGAAGGAGTGACCCATAATGTCTCTATTGCCCTACGATGATCGCGACGGCTGGATCTGGCTGGACGGACAATTCGTACCGTGGCGTGAGGCGAAGGTTCACGTACTGACCCATGCGCTGCATTATGCGTCCAGCGTGTTCGAAGGCGCGCGGATGTACGGCGGCGAGATTTACAAGCTGCGCGAACACTCCGAGCGGCTGCATCGCTCCGCCAACATCCTGGACTTCCAAATCCCCTACAGCGTGGAGGAACTCGACCGCGCCTGCAAGGAGACCGCTGAACGGATGGGTCTTGAGGACTGCTATGTGCGTCCCATCGCCTGGCGCGGACCCGAGGCCATGGGCGTCTCGGCCCAGGCGACCCACATTCACACGGCGGTGGCCGTGTGGGATTGGCCGAGCTACTTCAGCCCGGAGGATCGCAAGCGCGGCGTGCGTTTGACGCGCGCCAAGTACAGCCGGCCGGCGCCGTTCACCGCGCCGACCGAAGCCAAGGCGTCGGGCCTTTATATGATCTGCACCATCTCCAAGCATTTGGCGGAGAAGGAAGGCTACACCGACGCCCTGATGCTGGATTGGCGCGGCTATGTGGCCGAATCGACCGGCTCCAACATCTTCCTGGTGCGCGACGGCGCGATCCACACGCCCACGCCCGACTGCTTCCTCAGCGGCCTGACCCGCCAGTCGGTCATCGCCCTGGCCCGCAAGAAGGGCATTGAGGTGATCGAACGGCACATCACGCCCGATGAGTTGGGCACCTTCAGCGAAGTGTTCCTCACCGGAAGCGCCGCAGAGGTCACCCCGGTGGGCGAGATCGCCGAGCATAGCTACAAGCCCGGGGACATCAGCCTGGGTCTGGCCGAGGACTATAGCCGCATGGTCAGACGCCAGCTGCAGCCCGCCTGATCGCGCCTTCGGGAATACGGGTCAGGCGCGCCGCCGCAGCCATCAGCTGCGGCTCTAGCGCGGCTGCGGCCATGATCGCGGCCTGACCGGGCCCTCGCACCAGGGCCTGAGACAGCCAGGTCGCGCCGATCACCCGTGCGCCGAGCTCGCGGCCGATACGCCGGACATAGTCTTGCGCCGATCCTCCGCCCAGATAGACCTGGGCGGCCAAGGCGGCGCTGTGCAGGGCGATGGCCAGGCCGTCGCCCGCGAAGGAAGGGATCACCGCCGCCTGATCGCCCAGGGGCCAAGGCCCGCTCGGCGCGCGGGCGATTTGGCCATAGGGGATGGCGGCGATGGCGAGAGGCTTGTCCCAAAGGGCTCCGGCTCCGGTCAGTCGCCGGTCCAGTAAGGCGCAGTCGGCGCGGATCGCGGCGAGCAGGGCGGGCCATGACCCTAAAGCGGCGAAGCGCGCTTGGCGCACGACCAGGCAAAGGTTGGCCTTGCCCGCCTCAATGGCTTCCAGCCCCGCATAGCCGCCATCGAACAGGGACAGTTCGACCGCGCCGCTCAAGGCGGCGGCCTGATCGGGTGACAGCCGCCAGTGGAGCTTGAAGGCGATCAGGTCATTTTGCAGACCCTTGCGCCGCTTGCGCCCCTTCAGCTCGTGCTTGCCGCTGGCCAGGAATGCGTCCTGGGCCTCTTGCGACCCGCCGCCTTCGACACTCGCGCGCCAACCGCCGGCCGTTTGCTCCAGGGCCTTGACCTTGCATCCCTGCCGCACCTCGGCTCCGGCGTGTTCGGCGCGTATCAACAGGGCCTCGTCGAGCCTCCGCCGTGACAGGCTGAGTGCGCGAAACGGCAGGGCCGTCTGCACCACCTTGCCGCCGCGCGCCAAGCGCACCGTGTCAATCGGTTGCGCGCCCAAGGCCGTCAGGTCTACGCCCAGATTGGCCAGGCTTGCAGCGGCCTCCCCACTAATGAATTCGCCACAAACCTTGTCGTGCGCGCCGCGTTCGCGCTCCAGCAGCAGGACACGGCGCCCCGCCTCGGCCAGCCGGATCGCCAGAGACGCGCCGGCGGGGCCTCCGCCGACGATCAGGGCCTGGACGGGTCTGCTCATGGCTGGAGTTTGGCGACACAGAGGCGCAAGGGAAAGCGCCGCCGCACCTGCGCCCCCTCAACCTGCGCCTCCTTCAGGTAACGGCGCCAATCTGCGGGGCGAAAGGCGCGCAGGATCGACACCGGCCCGTCGTGTCGCACAAAGGGGTGCCACCGCATCAGCTGTGAAAGCAGGGTAAAGCCGCAATAAGCGACGGGGCTTCTGAGCAGGTCGTTCACCAACCAGCCGATCTGGGCGCGCCGATCCATCAGGCCCAGGAAACGCGTCAGCTGCCAATCGTCCAGGTGATGGGTGAACAGCGAGCTGATGATCACATCCGGCTCGCCCGCATAGTCAAATACGTCGCTCGTCAGCCAGGCGATGGGCGAGTGCGGCCCTGATGCCGCCTGCGCGGCCTGCGCCGACCAGGGATTTCGATCCAGGCCGGTCAGGTTGATGTCCAATCCCCGCCGCGATGCCCAGTGTTGGATCGCGCGAAGTCCATCGCCATAACCCGATCCCACATCGACCACGCTGAGCGGCCGATCCTTGGGCCATCGCCCCGTCCGCGCCAACTGCGCCAGAAAGGCCAGGGTCGGGCGGTGGGCCAGGGTGACCACATTGACCTTGGCCAGATCCCTCAGGCACCCGGCAAAGGTGTCGAAATCGACGGCGTCATCGTCCATCCATTCGCTGAGCGACGCGCGACATGAGAAGTCCGGCAGGCCCATATCAGGCGCCGCTGAACAACATGGTTTCGGCGGTCAGGCCCGGTCCAAACGCCAGGGCGCAGCCCCGGCGACCGGCAGTCGGCCCCTGCATCAGAGCCTTGAGTACAAACATCACCGTAGCCGATGACATATTGCCGAAGCGGCTTAGAACCTGACGCGAGACGGCCAGGGCCTTGGGCGGCAGGGCATAGGCCAGCTCGACCGCGTCCAGCACCGTGCGCCCGCCGGGATGAACGGCCCACATGTCGATATCGTCAGGCTCTGCCCCGCCCAGGATCTTATCCTTCCCCGCCTTAAGCGCCCGTCCGATGGAGGTGGGCACTTGGCCAGACAGGAACATATCGAAGCCCTGATCGCGGATATGCCAGGTGATCTGGTCCTGGCTGTCCTGCGCCACCTCCGCATGGAAGGCGTCGAGCGACAAGCCCTGAGGCTCTGCGGTGATCAGGGCCGCCGCGCAGCCGTCGCCGAAAACCAGGAAGGTCAGGGCCTGCTCAATGTTTTCGGTCTCCTGCAGATGCAGGGTGCAGAGCTCCAGGCTGACCACCAGCACCTGGGCCTTGGGTTCGGAGCGAACAATGTGGCGCGACAGCTTTAAGGCGCTGATGGCCGCGTAGCAGCCCATGAAACCGACGATGGTGCGCTCGACCGAGGGGTTCAGGCCCAGCCGCGCGGCGATCTGCAAATCCAAACCCGGCGCGGCAAATCCGGTGCAGCAGGTAATGATCAGGTGGGTGATCTTGCCCGTCTGATCGCCCAACGCCAGGCCGTCCAGGGCCTTGATCGCCAGATCCGGCGCCTTGGTCTCGAACAGGCGCATGCGCTGAGCGGTCGAGGGAAAGGCGCCGGGCCGATAGAAACCCTCCGTATCCAGAGCCATGTTCGCCCCCGGAGCCGCCGCCTGCAAACAGGACCAGCGCTGATCGATCTGGCTTCGCTCGGCCATGCGGCGAAACAGGCGGCGTTCTCGGAAATCGGGCAGCAAGCCTTCGGCATAGGCGGCGAAGGCCTGGTGAATATCATTGGGCGGCGCCGCTGTGGCGATGCGGTTGATATAGGCGGGCACGGACACCTCATCGCTTCTCAGGTGGAACTCCTCGCACGACTATACGTTGCCCTTGGCGCGCCGTTCAGTTTTTGCGGCCGTCCGGCGCCTAGCCTCTGGGCGGTCCAAATCATTAACGCTGATTAAGGGGGCGCCCGGGCCCGCGCGCATGCGGGTTTTGACCTTTGACTCCCCTTTTAGGCGTATAAGGGGAACGGTGGCGTCAGCGCTTGCTCTTGGGGCGGGCGTAAACGAGGGAGGCCTTTATGGCCAAAGCGGTGCTCAGTTCCTCCACCCCCGTGCAAACCCTGCACCGGCCGCGAACGTCCACGGCGCTCGCCGTGCTGGCGTTCACCTTTTTGGCCGTGGTCGGCGCCCTGGGCATAGATTGGCGCGAAGGTCCGGCCATGGTGTTTGGCGAGGTCATGGGCATCGCCGCGCCGGTCGCGTTGATCGCGCTGGCCGGTCTGATCATCTACCGCATCTGCAATCGGTCCGCCGCTTCCTAACGATTTTGGCGCCTGATCCACCGGCCTTTCGGTGCGCGCCCGGTCATGCTAACCGCAAGCGTGCTTCGGAGGCCCGTAGCTCAATGGTTAGAGCCGGCCGCTCATAACGGTCTGGTTGCTGGTTCGAGTCCAGCCGGGCCTACCAAGCTGTTTGGACGCCCCCCTTGCCCCGACTGCACCTGACAGGCTGGCATTCGGTCATCTTCGAAATCGAGTCCGACTGACGGTGATGCTCGCCAACGGGCCATTGACTTGGCTGTCCAGTCCCGACATGGCATGACGCCTTGAAATCCCCCGCCGCACTGCGGCGCCTGGAGTGACGACGCATGAAGGTGTTGGTGCCGGTCAAACGGGTGATCGACTACAATATCAGCCCTCGGGTGAAGGCCGACGGCTCAGGCGTGGACCTGGCCAATGTGAAAATGTCGATGAACCCGTTCGACGAGATCGCCGTGGAAGAAGCGGTGCGTCTGCGCGAGAAGGGCGCGGCCACAGAAGTTATCGCCGTCTCCATCGGTCCGGCCAAGGCGCAGGACACCCTGCGAACGGCCCTGGCCATGGGCGCGGACCGGGCGATCCTGATCATGACCGACGAACTGGTCGAGCCCCTGGCGGTGGCCAAGCTGCTCAAGGCGGTGGTCGATGAGGAACAGCCTGGGCTGGTGATCCTTGGCAAGCAGGCCATCGACGACGACAGCAACCAGACCGGCCAGATGCTGGCCGCCCTTCTGGGCCGCCCGCAAGGCACCTTCGCCAGCGCGGTCAGCGTGGTCGGAGACAAGGTCGAGGTCACCCGCGAAGTGGACGGTGGGCTGGAGACGGTCAGCCTGTCCTTGCCGGCTATTGTGACCACCGACCTGCGCCTGAACGAGCCCCGCTACGCCTCCTTGCCCAACATCATGAAGGCGCGCTCCAAGCCCTTGGCTCAGAAAACCCCGGCCGACTACGGCGTGGACATCGCACCAAGGCTGACCACGCTCAAGGTGTCCGAGCCGCCCAAGCGTGCGGCGGGCGTGATCCTGCCTGACGTGGACACTCTGGTGGCCAAGCTTAAGGATCTGGGAGTGACGGCATGAAGACTCTGGTCTGGGTCGAACACGAGAACGGCGCCGTCAAGGACGCCACCTTCGGAACGGTCGCCGCCGCCGCCAAGCTGGGCGAGATCGACTTGCTGGTGGCGGGATCGGACGTCGGTCCGGTCGCCGAAGCGGCCGCCGCCATCGCCGGCGTCAGCCGGGTTCTGGTGGCCGATGACGCGGCCTATGCCCACGCCCTGCCGGAGAACATCGCCCCCCTGGTGGTGCAGCTGATGGCCGATCACGACGCCTTCCTGGCCCCGGCCAGCAGCCACGGCAAGAACATCGCCCCGCGCGTGGCGGCCCTGCTGGACGTGATGCAGGTCAGCGAGATTCTGTCGGTGGAGGGACCCGACACCTTCACCCGCCCGACCTACGCCGGCAACGCCATCGCCACGGTAAAGTCTTCCGACGCCAAGCTGATCATCACCGTACGCGCCACCGCCTTCGCCAAGGCTGCCGCGACGGGCGGTTCGGGCAAGATCACCGCCGTCAGCGGACCGGGCGATCAGGGCCTGTCCAGCTTTGTGCGGGCCGATATCGCCCAGTCCGCGCGGCCGGAACTGACCTCGGCCAAGATCGTCGTCTCGGGCGGGCGCGCGCTCGGCTCCGGCGAAAAGTTCCAGGAAGTGATCGAGCCCCTGGCCGACAAGTTGCGCGCGGCCGTCGGCGCCAGCCGGGCGGCGGTGGACGCCGGCTTTGTGCCCAACGATTACCAGGTTGGCCAGACCGGCAAGATCGTGGCGCCGGAGGTCTATTTCGCCATCGGCATTTCGGGCGCGATCCAACACGTTGCCGGTATGAAGGACGCCAAGACCATCGTGGCCATCAATGCCGACCCCGACGCCCCGATCTTCCAGTTCGCCGATTTCGGCCTGGTCGGCGACCTGTTCGCCATTGTTCCGGAGCTGACCGCCAAGCTTTAGTGCGCCCCCGCGCCCATTGATGATCCAACTCCGAACAACGAAAAGCTCCGTCATCCTCGGAAAATGCGCAGCATTTATCCGGGGACCCAGCAGCTCCAGGCTCAAAGCGGGGAGCCAAACGGCGCGTTGAGGTCTTCGCTGCTGGGTCCCCGGGCGCGCCTTTCAGGCGCCCCGGGGATGACGGGCGAAGCGTTTGAAGGTGAGCTCTTAAGGGTGTCGACCGGACGTAATGCGCCGCAGCAACAGCGGGCGCGTCAACCGGCCCACTTCGTCAAAGTTTCGCACGGCTGTCACCTAACTGACACGCGTTTCGTGTGTTTTCCGCCCCATCAGATTTAGACTGAGGGGCAATACCAATGAGAAATCATCTGCACGGACCGGCCATGGCCGTCCTCGCTTTCGCCATCGCCGCGCCCGCCATGGCCGCGGAAGCCACGTCCACCGCTGCGGCGGCTGCGGCCCCGGCTGCGGCCGGCACGGGCCTGTCCGAAATCGTCGTCACCGCCACCAAGCGCGAAACCAACCTGCAAAAGACGCCCATCGCGATCTCCGTGATCGGGTCCGACACCATGGCCGACCGCCATGTGGGCAGCTTGATCAACCTCGCCGACGGGGGCGTCCCCTCCCTGCGCGTCGCCACCTTCGAGGCGCGCCAGTCCGCGCTGACCGTGGGCCTGCGCGGCATCGTGCCGTTTGACGCCAACCAAACAGCCCGCGACCAGGGCGTCGGCGTCTATCTCGACGGCGTCTATCTCGGCCGTCAGCAAGGCCTAAACGCGGCGCTGTTCGACGTGGATCGCATCGAGGTTCTGCGCGGTCCGCAAGGCACCCTGTTCGGTCGTAACACCGAAGGCGGCGCCTTGAGCATCGTCACCAAGGCCCCTACGGGTCGGGGCGGCGGTCAGATCCTCGCCGGTATCGGCAACTACGGCTCCTACGAAGGGGAGCTGCATCAAAACTTCCAGGAATTCAACAATCTGGCGATCAAGTTCGACGGACTGATCCAGCACCAGGACCCGACCACCAAGAACCCGCTATCGGGCCAGGCCGGCTGGAACCAGTTTGATCGCAAGGGCGGCCACATCACGGCGCTCTATCGCCCGACTGAGGCCTTCAGCGCACAGCTCGCGGTTGACTACTTGAGGGACGAGAACACCCCGTTCTTCAGCCAACTGGTCAGCTTCAACCCCGACGGCAAAACCGTCCGCTCCATCGCTGCAGCGACCGGCTCCGCGCCGGCCGGTACGATTAACCCGCTTCCGTCCTACGAGGTGGTTCACACCAGCCGCCAATCAACGGCGGACGTCGGCACCATCCAACAGCCCAGCGTTGACCGGACCGGCGGCGTTTCGCTGACGATGAAATACAAGCTCACGCCCGATCTGGAGCTGCGCTCGATATCGGCCGGCCGGGGCGTCGCCACCAACCAGTGGGACAACTCGGGCATCGAAAGCCGCAACGTGTTCGCGGCGAACGCCAACTTCGGCCGCTACAGCCTGTCGGACCTCTATCAGGATCAGTTCAGCCAAGAGTTCCAGGCGGTCGGCAACCTCGGCGCAAGCTTCAGCTACGTCGGCGGCCTCTACTACTTCAAAGAACACGTCAAGGAATCGGCCGCGACGCCCTTCACCAACGTCTATAACGCCGACGGCGTGACCTACTCCATCCGCTCGCCCTATGGCGTGGCGCCCTATAACAGCGCTGCCAATGGCGGCTGGGAACGCGGAACCCGCTTCATCGCCCGCGCCAGCCACGCGGACGCGGAGAGCTATGCGGTCTATGGCCAGGGCACCTATACGCCGGACGCCTTCGAAAAGAAGCTGCACCTGACCGTCGGCGGGCGTCTGACCGACGACAAGCGCAACGGCATCCTCTATATGGTCAACGGCAAGAACACGAATTTCATCTTCACCTACAACAAGTCGCGCTTCGACCCGATGGTGAACCTGGCGTTCGACCTGCAAGATAACATCAGCCTCTACGCCAAATATTCGACCGGCTACCGCGCCGGCGGCGCCAACGACCGCTCGTCCACGTTCAAGGCCTTCGGCGCCGAAGAAGTGAAGGCCTATGAAATCGGGGCCAAGGCGGACCTGCTGGACCGTCGCCTGCGGGTCAACCTGGCCGCCTACGCCATGGACCGCTCCAATACCCAGACCGACTTCGACAACGTCGACACCACCCCGGGCAGCCCGACCCAAGGCTCTCACACCGAGGACACCGCGAACGCCTCGGGCGTCTCCCATATCCGGGGCTTTGAAGCCGATATTACCGGCAAGGTCACGGACGAAGTCACAGTGGGCGTGTCTTACGCCTACACCGATGTGAAGATCCCTGCGGCGCCCTATCCCTATACGGGCAACCCGCTCTTCCCGCAGGGCTCGCCGTTCCCGATTCAAGCGATCTATACGCCGCCGAACGCCGCATCAGCCTACATCGACTATGTGACCCCCGTGGGCAGCATGACTTTCCGCGCCCACTTGGACGCCAACTACGCCGACCCGCAGTACTCCTTCCAGGCCGAGTTCGCCGACGTGTCGGCTACCGGCGTGCAAAACGCGATCGTCGCGCAAAAGGGGCAGTCCAGCTTCATCGTCAACGGCAACGTCGCCCTGGGGGATATCGCCATGGGCGGATCGACGGCGACCTTGTCGCTGTGGAGCCGCAATCTGTTCGACGAGTCGAATATCTACCGTATCTCGGCGGCCAACCGCGGCACCATCGGCGACTACGCCAACTTCAATCCGCCCCGCACCTTCGGCGTGCAGCTGCGCGTGAAGTACTAGGATCGTGCGCTAGCCCCGGTCCTGACGGGCCGGGGCGTCGCTTTCTGAACCCCAGCGCCACCCGACCTAGCGGTTGGGTGGCGTTTCTTTGTCGGCTCCGAGCAAGCCTGACAGCGCCTTGGACAGACGGTTCATCGACCGGATCTTGTCGGCCCAGGTCAGGGCGATCACGGGGCCAAGATCGGTCTTGTTGACGTCGACGATGTAGATGCGGCCGTCATGCTTGTCGCGCAGGATATCCAGACCGCCCCAGTCCAGCCCCATCCGGTGGATGAAGACGGCGATCATCTGAAGCTCGCCTTCGGAAAAGACCTCCGCCGGATCACGCATCACGGCGCGCTTATTGTGAATCGCGAAACGTTGGCCGGCGGGTTTGATCTTTTCCCAGACCAGCACCGGACGGCCGGCCACGCAGGGCGTGCGCAGATCATGCGCCATACCTTGCGCGTCGGCGGTATCGACCAGCCGCTGATAGACGTAGCCGGTCTCGGGGGCCAAAGGCGCCCGCACCACCCGTCCGTTGTGCACGCCGTTCTTCTCGGCCTTTTGCACGATCTCGCCGACGCTGCGCTCCGGGTCCAGCAGCAGGGGATAGCCGAACACCTCGGCGAAAACCTTGGCCACATGGCTCTTGGAGATATCCGTGCAACGAGCGTTGAAAACCCGCAGTTCGCCCGCCGCCGGCGCGGCGCCGCGCGTGGTGTCGTCAAAATAGAACGCCGCATCCGCCTGCTCTGGGCTGCGCGCCGCGCGCATCCCGCTCCACAGGGCGGCGCCGTGCAACAGATACCAAGGCCGGGGGCGGTCAGGCGCGTACCAGATCGCTAAGGCGGGCTTGCCTTGCAGGCGGGCGAGGATCATCGCGGCGCCCAGGACGAGCAAGTACATCGCCCAATAAATGACCTCGACCACCAGATTGACGTCGATCCTCAGGCGCACCCCCGTCTTGCGCACCTCGATCACACCGTCGGACCAGGTAAAATCCGTCAGCCAGCCGCGAGGGCTAGGCTGGACCTGACCGCCTTGGGCCGTCGGCCTCCGTTCACCACCCGAGATTTTTCGCAAGTCTACCCAAGCAGTCACGCGCCGGCCTCCCGCGCCCAAAGGCGGCGCTTGCTAGCCAAACGCCCTCAATTGGAAAACGATGCTTGGCGGCAACCTGTCCGCGCGGGCGGCGTTTGGTCCAGGCGCCGTCCCAGTCGGCGTCTTTCCTTTGAGGGCGCCCTTGGACCTTTCGGCCGACCATTCTCACCCCCTCGCCGAACGTTTCAGAACGTTCATCGGCGATCAGGCCTTTCCCTGCGTGGGCGCCAAATCGGCCTTGGCGCGTGGTCAGCTGAGCATTGTCATCGCGCGAGATATCCGGTCCGCCTGGGACGACCTACGCATCTATTCGGCGCTGCTGGATTTCGCTCAGGCCTACAAGGACGACAGGCGTCTGTTTCAGAGTTTGGCGGTGATCTTCGCCCAGGGCTGGGCGGCGTCGGAAGGCGATTTTGAAGGCGCCCTGTGGAGCCGGCTGCAATCGCTGGCGGACAAGGATCTGTGGCACGGCCAGCCCTACGATGAGCGGGTCAGCCCCGATCCGGACAATCCCCACTTCTCCTTGAGCTTCGGCGGCGAAGCCTTCTTCGTGGTGGGCCTGCATCCTAACGCCAGCCGAGCGGGTCGTCGCTTCGAACGGCCCGTCTTGGTGTTCAACCCCCATGATCAGTTCGAGCGCCTGCGCGAGGAAGGCCGCTATGAACATATCCGCGAAAAGATCATTGCGCGCGACGTGGCCCTGACCGGCTCGCCCAATCCCATGCTTGCGCGGCACGGCGAGATATCCGAGGCGCGCCAGTACAGCGGCCGCGCCGTCAGCGAGGAGTGGGCCTGTCCCTTCGTCGCCCCGGCCTCGGAGTCCAAGCGTGCTTCATGAAATCGCGCCGCGCTCCGGCGCCGCCTTCCGCGTGGCCAAGGGCCAGAGGCTGCGGGTGGTCGATCCCCAAGGCGAGCAGGTGTCGGACCTCTTGGCGTTCAACGCCGACGACACGGCCGAGGCGATCTCGTCGGGCCGGACCCTGGACTACGCCGGCAAGCTGTTCCTGAGCACCGGCGATCCGCTCTATTCCAATCGCAGCAATGTCATGTTGCGCATCCTGGAAGACACCGTCGGGCGGCATGATTTCCTGCTGACGCCCTGTTCCAAGGACACCTTCCGCATCATCTACGGCGATGTACAACCGCACCGAGGCTGTTTCGGAAATCTGGCCGAGGCCTTGGCGCCCTATGGCGTATCCGCCGATCAGATTCCCACCGCCTTCAACATCTTCATGAACGTCACTATTGCGCCCGACGGCGCCCTGAGCGTTCAGCCGCCCTTGAGCCGGGCCGGCGATCACATTCTGTTTGAGGCCGAACAGGACCTGATTGTCGCCCTAACGGCCTGTTCGGCGCCTCAGTCGAACAACTACGCCTTCAAGCCCATCCACTATGCCATCGAATAGGTGAGGCCCGTGCACGCCATCCCCCACGCCGCAGGCTGCGCGCTCGTTCTGGCTTTAGTGAGTTCCGCGCCCGGATGGGGGGCGGAACCGGCGTCGAGCCTGGAGGCGGCTTTCGGCAACACCATTGTCTCCACCCACCCCGATGGCCGAAAAGCCCGGCTTTGGCTCCGGCGCGACGGCGGCTACGACGCTCAGGGGCGGGCAGGGGAGCGGTCAGGCGGCGTTTGGACGGTGAAGGGTGAAAAGCTCTGCCTCACTCAGCGCCGCCCGTGGCCCATACCGTTTTCCTACTGCAAGCCCATCCCGCCGGTGGCGGTCGGCAAACCTTGGCGCGACAAGGCCGTCAATGGCGACCCGGTGACCAATGAGGTTTTGCCGGGGTCAGAAGGATCAAGCCATCGGTAGGGCGGTCCCCGCCTTGTGCGCGCCCGTCGGTGCGACAGCCGGGGCTGCAGCGTCGCGGGCTGCACTGAGCGGCGCTGTGGTGCGCGGCGCTACGCCCGGCGCGGTATGGGTCTCTTTTTGGTTTGACCAGATCGAGTAGAACCCAAGGGTTGCGCCAAAGGCGCCGAAAACCGCGAGAATGAGAATCAGCATGGGGTGCATGGCAAGGCTCCTAGTTTGATTGATGCTGCGTGATGAAAGGCGAGTGCGCCTTGATCCATCGCAACCCGTGTTCAGGCGGCGGCGGATGTGGACCGGGCGCCAAACGGCTCGAGCACCAGCAGCCCCGCGGCCGTATTGGAGATGGGCACGTGGTATTGGCCGTGCACCCGATGGACCTGCTCGCCCAGCGCGCCGCGCATGGCCAGCCACATCAGAAATTCGACGCCTTGCGATCCGGCCAGCGCCACGAACTCCCGGACGGAGTGATGCGCCAGAAATTCCGGGTCATCGACCAGGCGCTCCATGCAGAGTTTATCGAACGCGGTGTTGATGAAGCCGGCGCGTTCGCCTTCCAGCTGGTGAGACAGGCCGCCGGTGGCGAGCACCAGGACCCGAACGTCCTTCGGATAGGCCACAATGGCCCGCCCGATGGCCTGGCCCAGGCGCAGGCATCGCTGCGGCGACGGCAAGGGATGCTGCACGGTGTTGATGGAGATGGGGACGGTCTTCACCGGTCGTTGATCGCCCGGCCATAAGAGCTCAAGCGGAATGGTGAAGGCATGATCCACCAGCATCTGCTGACAGGTGGTCAGGTCGAAGTCCTCGCCCGCCAGGGACTCGATTAAGCTCCAGGACAGGTCCGGATCTCCGGGAAAGGGCGCTACGACCGGCAGCCCCCATCCCTCGTCGGCGGTGTGATAGGCGCTTGCCGCGCCGACGGCGAAGGTCGGCATCTTGTCGAGGAAGAAGTTCAGGCCGTGGTCGTTATACAGCACCACGACTACATCCGGTTTGGCCATGGCCAGCCAATCGCGCGCCCCGGCATAGCCATCGAAAAAGGGCTTCCAATAGGGCTCCTGCTGGCGGCCCTGGGCGATGGCCAAGCCGATTGCGGGAACGTGGGAGGTGCCGATGCCGCCGACGATGACGGCCATGTTAAGCGCCCGCCTGCAGCAGCTTGGCCTTGAAGGCTTCGACCGAGACGCCGGTCTGCTGGGCGCCGATATCCTGAACGTTCAACCCAAACGTCCCGGCCAGCTTGCACAGGTAATAGGCGTTTCCACCGGCCCGCAGCAGGGCCAGGACATCGCGGCGTCGCACGGCGTCGCGTTGCTCGGCGTTCAGGCCGAACTCGGCGCAAAATCCGTCCTCGTCGGCCAGCAGCCGCGCGCGATTGGCGGCGTCATTCAACGAAAAGCACATTCGGTTCAGCGCATAGCCGCGCTGGGCGGCGGCGGCGCCAAAGATGGGCGTGCCGGGGATGTCCTGCTCCGGGGGCATACTCATTCCTGCGCCTATTCGACCATGTCTTCGAGCATGGCCCGATCACTCAGCACGATCCGGCGCGTGGTCGGGATTTCGATCACGCCGTCGCTCTGAAGCTGGGTCAGGGTGCGCGAAACGGTTTCTATGGTCAGGCCCAAGTAGTCGGCCATGTCCTGGCGCGACATGGGAATGTCTAGCGTATCGGCGTTTCCGCTGCGGTCGGACAGGTCCAGAAGCAGGCTGGCCACGCGTTCGCAGGCGCTTTTGCGGCCCAGCAGGACGACATGGTCCTGGCTGCGCTGCAGACCGGCTATGGTCAGTTGGAACAATTGCCGGGCGACATCCCCGCGCTGGCCCGCCAGATCCTCGGCGCTGAAGCGGCGTGCGACCAGAACGGTGCAGTCCGCCATCGCTTCGGCTGTGGTGCGGTGTTCAGTCCCGGCCTCAATGCCGAAGTAACCGCCGGCGAAGTGAAACTCGTCGATCTGGCGGCGCCCGTCGCGCAAAATGCGGTAGGTGCGCACCGCGCCGGACAGGACCTTGTAGACATACTCCGCCGGTTCGCCCTCGCCGAAGATTTCCTCCTCGCGGGCATAGCGAATTTTTACGCCGCCGGAACCCGGCTCAGGACCGCTGTCAAAAAGGACGCCGATGGCGGGCGTTTGCGAGATGTCTGCGTCGAAGGGCATGGGGAGCTCCTGCACGGCCAGGCTGCAGGGATAGCCAAACCCTCGCGCGGGAAACATTCCGGGCGGACGCATAAGGGAAACTACCTATGTGGGCCGGCGCGGCGCGATTGCGCTGAATCAAAGACGAGGGGCGCTGTCGCAGTCATGCTGGACGCATGGACGATCATACCCTGTCCCATCGTCGCCTTGTTCGGGAGCCCGTCAAACGGCCTTGCGTAGCCGTTGTCGAGGACGACGGGGCGCTGCTCAGCGCGTTGCGGTTTTCGCTGGAGGCGGAGGGCTATGAGGTGCGCACCTTCGCCAATCAGATCGACCTGCTGGCCCACCAGGACGCCGTCCACGGCATCGCCTGCCTTATCGTGGACTACCGCCTCAATCCCCTCAACGGCCTGGAGCTCTTTGTGCTTCTGCAGAGCCGAGGCATGACGGCCCCGGCCATTCTGGTCACATCCAATCCTGACGAGGAATGTCGCCGGGAAGCCGCTCGGCTGGGCGTCCCCATTGTGGAAAAGCCGCTGTTGACCGACGCGCTGAGCCGCCTGGTCGCACAGCTGGTGGATGCCACCAGCCTAAACTGAACCGGCCTTGGCCGGGCCGGCTTCCACCATCAAGGCCATGCGCACCAGGCTGGCCAGATTGTCGGCCTGCATCTTGGTCATGAGCTTGGCGCGATAGATCTCGACGGTTCGCGGGCTGATGCCCAGGTCCCGCGCGATGATCTTGTTGGGCGCCCCGGCGATCACCCGGTCCAACACCTGGCGCTCCCGTTCGGACAGGGTCTCAAGGCGCGCCATGATCTCGGTGTGCGATCCGTCTGGGACCGCAGGGTGATTGTTAGGCGACTTGGCCGCCCGGTCCAGGGCTTCCAGAATACGCTCGTTTGAAAACGGCTTTTCCAGGAAATCGACCACCCCCGCGCGCATGGCCTCGACCGCCATCGGGACGTCGCCATGGCCGGTGATGATAATGACCGGAAATCCGCTGTTGATCGCGTGCAGGCGTTGGGCCAGTTCCAGCCCGGTCATTTCGGGCATGCGGATGTCGGAGACCACATACCCCGGCGAAGCGCCGGGCAGGGCCGCCAGGAACGCCGGGGCGGACTCATAGGCGACCACCTGAAAATCATTGGACTCCAGCAGAAAGGCCAAGGCTTGCCGGGCGTCATCGTCATCATCGATCAGGTGAACGACCGGCTCACTCATCGTTCGCATCCTCGGCCGGGCCGGTGGGCAGGGTCAGTTTGAATATGGCGCCGCCCTCCGGATTGGTTTCGGCCCAGATATGGCCGCCGTGGCTTTCCATGATCGAGCGGGAAATAGACAGTCCAACGCCCATGCCGTGCGCCTTGGTGGTCATGAACGGCTGGAACAGGTTGGCCGCAACCTCCTCGCTGATTCCCCCCCCGGTGTCGCACACGCTGATCACCGCCATGCCGTCGGTATCGATGCCCGTGGAGATCGTCAATTCCCGCCTTTGGCTCTGCTGCATGGCCTCCATGGCGTTGCGGATGAGGTTGAGCAGCACCTGTTGGATCTGCACGCGATCAGCGAACACCGTCGCGGCCGCCGCATCGAGCGCGAAGCGAACATTGATCCTTTGTTCCTTGGCGCCGATCAAAGCCAGGGCGCTGGCTTCCTCGATCAGCTTGGGCAAGCTCTCCACGGTGCGCTCGCTTTCGCCTCGGGCGACGAAGGCCCGCATCCGGTGAATGATGTCGCCGGCGCGGATGGCCTGGGCGGCGGCCTTGTCCAGGGCGTCATAGACCTTGGGCCTGTCCTCCTCGCGGCCCCGTTCGATCAAGCGCCGTGAGCCGGTCAACAGATGGGCGATGGCCGACAGGGGTTGGTTGATCTCATGGGCGAGGGTGGACGCCATTTCGCCCATGGCCAGCAGGCGTGACACGTGCACCAATTCGGACTGCATATCCTGCAGCCGCGTTTCGGTCTTTTGCCGCTCGCTCAGGTCGCGCACGAAGCCGGTGAAGAAGGGTTCCGCGCCCGACGTCTCGCCTATGGCGAGCTCCATGGGAAAGGTGTCGCCGTTTTTGCGCGCGCCGACCACGACCCGGCCGATTCCTATAATGCGGCGCTCGCCGGTCCGCCTATAGTTATCCATATAGCCGTCGTGCCCATGCCTGTAGGGTTCCGGCATCAGGATGCTGACGTTGCGGCCCAGCACCTCGCCCGCGCTCCAGCCGAACAGGCGCTCGGCCGCCAGGCTGAACGAACGGATCAGTCCCTGGGAGTCGATCACCACCATGGCGTCCGGCACCGTGTCCAAGATGGACTGAAGGTGATTGGCTGCGGCCCTCGCCCTCTGGCGCGTGGCGTGGAACCAGCCCCCGCTCAGCGACAGGCCGATTCCCGTGCCGGCGAAGATCACCCCGCCCACCATCACCGCGTAGCTGGGAGGCATCCGGTCAGCCGCCCACGGCGCCGCGATGGTCGCCAGCGCTGTCGCCAGCAGGCCAGGCCACCGCCCGCCGATCGCCACACTGGCGAACACCGCCGGAATGAAGATCAGGAAGATGGACTCCTCGCGCAAAAGCCCGTTGAGCAATCGGCGCGCGATGATGGTGGCCAGGACCAGACCCAGCGGCGCCAGATAGGCCGATAGCGGCCCATCCCAACTCACCGGCGCCGTCCGTTCGCTCGCGCCGGCTGGGGTTGGTCTATTGATCAACATGCCATCGCCATCGCCCTAATCCCAAGACACCTGGTTCTTCGGCAGCCTTCCGGTCGGATCATACACCATGACTCGATGCGGCAGGTCGGGTCCCCAGCGCCATAGCACAAGGTTCTGGTCGTCCGTCGTCGCCCCGTTGGCGAAGCTGGGGACCAGTGCGCCTGCGCAGCCGTCCGCCATCAGCCGCCACGACTCCGGTTCTCGCCCCGCAATCAGCGCGTCGCCCCAGGCGCAGGACAGGTCGCTCAGGTCAACACCCAAGACCGCCCGGTCCGCATCCGTCCTAAGATCGGCGATGTCGTCGCAATCCACGTCGTAGCTGCAGAGCACATAGGGCGTCAGCCGGTGAGCAAACCCGCCGGACACCTCGCGGAAGACGGTGTTGAAACTGAGCGATAGATAGAGCGTCTGAAGCCCCGGCCAGTTGAATCGCCGACCCTTGAGCGCGGCGCCCGCGCCCGACAGCGGGCTCCAGGCCCAGGTGGGATCATGGGCGCGGAAACACTCGCCCCTAAACCTCAAGCGTATCCGCCGGTCGCCAGGTGATCGACGTAGTCGCGAACCGCCGTGGCGTTACCGGACTTGACCAGCGCCTCAGCCGTGCGGCCGCCAAAGGCCGGGATGGGCTCGGCCCGATACCAGGCCATGGCTTGCGCGGCGCCCCCGGCCCAGCCCTGGACGAGATTGATGATCTCCAACATCTCGCGCACCCGGCTCTGGGCCTTGGGTCCGTCGCGCCGGCTGGCCTTCTGAAACACTTCGCGGGCAAGCCCTGCCGTGTCCGCCAGCTGGGCCTTGGACATGCTGAAAGCCTCTGCCACCTCATCGACCTTCACCGAGCCGCGCTCGTCCATCAGGCTGGCGATGGAGAAACGGCCCGCCCCGGACGAACGGCGGACGACACGGCCGCTGGGGGACGCTTTCTTGGCTGCCTGCGT
>CAYVHP010000090.1:0-5402 GCA_964451265.1 uncultured Caulobacteraceae bacterium
AGAGGGAGAGGAGTCCGGTTGCGCTTCACAATCCCGCAGCACCCCCCGCTGGATAACGCCGGCTAATGCGAGGGGGAGAGGCGTCATTTTCGTTTTTCCACATCCGGCAACAACGCCGCCGCCAGCCCGATCGCCGGCAAAAACGCGCAAATCCGGTAGACGAACTCTATCCCCGTGTGGTCCGCCATCACCCCCAGCGCCGCCGCGCCCAGGCCGCCGACGCCGAACGAAAACCCGAACGACAGGCCCGAGACCATGCCCACCTTGCCGGGCGCCAGCTCCTGGGCGAACACCACGATGGCGGGGAAGGCGGAGGCGAGGATCAGGCCGATGATCACCGTAAGCGGCCCGGTCCAGAACAGGGGGACATAGGGCAGCATCAGGGTGAAGGGCAGGGTCCCGAGGATCGAGAACCAGATGACGTACTTGCGTCCGAACCGGTCCCCAATCGGGCCGCCGACCATGGTGCCCACCGCAACCGCCGCCAGGAAGGCGAACAGGTGCAGCTGCGCCGCCTGGACCGACAGGTGGAAACGCTCGATCAGGAAGAAGGTGTAGTAGCTCGAAAGGCTACTGAGATAGAGGTACTTGGAGGTAATGAGCACCATCAGGATGACGATCCCGAAGGCTGCCTTGCCGGCCGGCAGAGGCGGCTGGCCGGCCCTGGCCTTGCTCGCGGCCGACAATCGGGCCAGGCCGTGGGCCTTGTACCAGACCGCCACGTTCCACAGGATCGCGCCGGACAAGAGGGCCATCAGGGCGAACACCGCCAGGCTGGACTGACCCCAGCGGGCCACGACAATGGCGGCGGCCAGCGGCCCCAAGGCCTGGCCGGTATTGCCGCCCACCTGGAACATCGATTGCGCCAGTCCGTGCCGCCCGCCCGAGGCCATGCGGGCCACCCGCGATGATTCCGGATGGAAAATCGAGGAGCCCATCCCCACCAGGCAGGCGCCGATCAGCAGCACCGGATAGGCGTGCGCCATGGACAGCACCGTCAGCCCGGCCAGGGTAAACAGGGTGCCGCCGGGCAGGGCCATGGGCGTGGGCCGCTTGTCGGCGTAGAGGCCCACCAGGGGCTGGAGCAGGGAGGCGGTGATCTGGAACACCAGGGTCACCATGCCGATCTGGCCGAAGCTTAGACCGAAATTCGCTTTCAGATTCGGATAGATGGCCGGCAGCAGCGACTGCATCATGTCGTTGAGCATGTGGCAAAAAGCGATGGCGACGATCACGCCGAACACCGTGGTGTTCTGGATGTCCGCCGGGGACCTGTTCACCCCGCCTGCCTGTTCGATTGTCGCCTTGGCGTCCATGACGCGCGCCCCGCTACTGTCTCTCTCGGCCCGCATATAGGGCGCCGCAGCGCCCAGCGCATGGTTTCCTCCGGATATTCGCGATCAGCAAAAGATTGACATTCGTTAACCTTTTTCGCTCCGCTACGGCGTCGCCTTTGCTCTGAAGGCGTTGAGCCCGCGTCGGTCGTCCCGAAGCGGGACAGGGTTCAGGAGCGGAGCGCCCGAATGTTTGAGTTCAGTCGAGATTTGAAGCGCTGGTTCGCCTCCGACGGTCCGCGCGACGGCCTGACCGGCGGCGACGCGACCCTGCTGGAAATTCTCGACCTGCGCCTGCTGCGCGCTGAGACCAAGGCCGGCGACATCGCCGCCGGGCGGGTTAGCGCGCGCGACCCAAGCCAAAGGCGGCTAGAGGCCGCGCGGGTCTGGCGCGAGCTGGCTCGCCGAACCGGCGATGTGCTCGCCCTGCGCCGCGCCGCTGAATCCGCCGAGAAGGCCGCCGAAGCGTTCAAGCGCGAAGGCCGCACGCGCGGCTGGGCCGCCGCGCGCTGTGAACAGGCCGAAGCCGCCATGCTGGCCGCCGATCTGTATGGCGACGACGGCCTGAACGCCGCCGCCGAAACCGCCCTGCGCGAGGTGCGCAAGGCTGCGCCTTCAACCGCCGTCGCCGCTGTGGCCTGGGGGCGTCTGATGCGCTTGCAGGCGCGCCAAGCCCTAGGGTCGGCCGATCTGGAGGGCGTGCGCGCCGCTGTCGCCGAGTTCGACACCCCGATCCTGACCCTGGAAGGTCATCTGCGCGCCCGTTCGGTCAGCAAGGCCGAGGTTGCGCGGTTGCGCTGTGACCGGGCCGAGGTGCTCATCGCCGCCGGCGCCCGGCTGAAGGATGCTGCGCTTTACGAGGAGGCCATCGCCGCCCTGGACAAACTGTCTGGGCGTCTGGACCCGACCTATGAGCCCCTGACCTGGGCGCGTGTACGCGAACTGTCCGGCGCTGCGCGGGCTGCGGTGGGCGAACTGCACGGCCATATCGAGGATATCGCCCAGGGCCTGGAGCTGATGTCTGAAGCTCTGGAGGCCGCCGGCCCCGACCACAGTCCCATGGATTGGGCTCGGCTTCAGCAGGCCCTGGCCTTCGGCCTGCAGTCGCTGGGCGAAGCCAGCGAGGCGGACCGGGCCTTTGAACACGCTATCGGCGCCTATGAACGCGCCCTGCGGTCCACGCGCGACCAGCCGGGCCTGACCCTGCGCGTGGCCCTCGCGCACAATCGGGCGGGTTGCCTGGCGCGCCGGGCCGAGTTGGCGGCGGACGTGGGCATGCTGGACGAGGCGGTGATCGCCCTGAAAGGCGAGCTGATGACCCTGTCGCCCGGCAAGGACCCGGTGACCTGGGCCGTGGCTCAGCTCAACTTGGCGCGCCTTTATGAGGCTCGCGCCGAACTGCCGGGCCGACATGGCGATGAACGCGGGGCGGCGATCATGGCGCTGGGCGCAGCGCTGGACGTGTTCGGCGAACATGGCTTGCGCAGCCTGTCGGACGAGGCGGCGCGCGGCCTTGAGCGCTTGACCGTGCCCCACGCCCAAGCGGGCTAAATCTACGGGTTGTTGAAGGTGTAGGTGCTCGTCGTCGCACTCTTTGACGAGGCGGACGGCGCGACATTGACGACGGCGCCGGTCGCCGGATTGCGCAGGCGTTGCGGCGGCGCGACAGCGGCCTGATCCTCACCAGCCAGGTCGATGGTCGGCGAATCATCCTTGTTGTCCGCCATGGCCGTCGCCACCGTGGGGCTTAGCGCCAGCACCGACGGCTGGGCCGCGGGCGCGCGATCCGGCGTCAGGCCATATTCCCGATGAAGCGAATAATAACGCGGGACCTGGTCATCGCCCGACGGGGGAGCCTGCGCTGCGGGGGGCGCGGGCGCCGGCGGCAAGGCCTGGCTCTGCATAGTTTGGGTCAGCCCGGCCGCAGGCGCCGGGTCGGCGGGGGCGCCGTTGTCGTACAGGCTTGTGGGCAGGCGCGGGTTGGTCGCGGCCGTAGCCACGGGCGCGGCGCCGACGGACCGCGCGGGCGGCGCCGACGGCAAGCGGCCGAGGTTGGCTGAACGCACGGCACGGCCGGTGCTGGTGTCGAGCAATTCGGGGCCGCGCAGGGCGTCCGAACCGGATTCGGACCCCCGCAGGGGATCGACTTTACCGGCCCAGGTCAAAAGGGTCTGCGATCCGCGCAGTGTCGCGTTGCCGGCGCTCTGGGCATTGGGCGCGCCGTAGCGGTCCTGCAGGACCTGAGCCCTTGCCGCCGGTGACAGCAGGCCGGCGACGATAACGACGATGGCGAAAGCGGACTGACGCATAAGCGCTCCGGCGGCAATAGATCGCCCCGCCTAGAGCCTTAGTCACCCCCCATTAACCATAGGTGAAGACGGCGCATTCAGCGACCTCGCCAGCGCTTGAGCGCCCAATTTTCCAGGGCCTGGAACGCGGCGTGGGCGGCGGCGCCCATCACTCCGAGCAGCAACAACGCCGCGAACATCTTGGCGGTTTGCAGACGGTTGGCCGCCTCCAGCAGCCGCCACGCCAGGCCCTGGGCGCCGCCCGAACCCGAGACAAACTCGGCCACTACCGCCCCAATGACCGCTAATCCCGCCGCCACCTTGTGGCCCTCCAGCAAGTACGGCAGCGCCGACGGCAGCCGCAGCCGGCGAAGGCGTTGCAGGCGCGTGGCGCTGTAGAGCTGAAACAGGCGCTCCAGATCCGGGTCGACCGCTTTCAGCCCGGTGACGGCGCCGGAAAAGATCGGAAAGAACGCCACCAGGGCGGCCAAGCCGATCACCGCTCGCTGAGGATGATCCAGCCCGGCCCAGATGTTGACTAATGGCGCTATGGCCACGATGGGCGTGACCTGCAGCACGACGGCGAGGGGGCGCACAGCGCTTTCCAAAAGCGGGCTCAGGGCGACGACAAAGGCGAGCGTCACGGCGGAAACGCTGGCGATGACCAGGGCGAGCAAGGCCATGCCCAAGGTCGTCCCCGCCGAGGCCAGCAGGATCGGGGCGTTGTCGACTAAGGCGACGGCGATGGCCGACGGGGAGGGCAAGAGATAGGCCGGTGTTCCGAGCACCCGCACGGCGAGCTCCCAAACGGCCAGGATCAGGCCGATCAGGACCAGCGGCGCCAGGGCGTGATGCAGTCGATTCATGCGGCCATGGCCTGTTGCAGGGCCGCGGAGACCTGTTCCACCTGCTCACGGAACAAGGCGCTAGTGCGGAAATGCGCCGGGCGGGGCAGGGGCGCGTCGACCTGCGTCTCGAACGCCAGCCGTCCCGGCCCCGGCGTCATCACCAGCACCCGGCCGGCCATATAGACCGCTTCCTCCACATTGTGGGTGACGAACACGATGGCGGGGCGCAACTCGGCCCACAGGGCGTGGATGTCCTGGGCCAGGGCTCGGCGTGTGATTTCGTCCAGGGCCGCGAAAGGCTCGTCCAGCAGCAGCAGGCGCGGTTCAGTCACCAGGGCCCTCGCCAGGGAGGCGCGCATGGCCATGCCGCCGGAAAGCTGACTGGGTTTAGCGTCCTGCGCCCCGGCCAGGCCGACCCGGGCCAAGGCCTGCGCCGCCTTCAGCCGCGCCTGCTTGTGGTTTTCACCCGCCAAGGCCAGGGGCAAGGCGACATTGTCCAGGGCGCCGGCCCAGGGCATCAGGGTGGCGGACTGAAACACCACCGATGTCTCGCCCCGTCCCGCTGTGCGGACCGCTTCCCCGGCCGTGGGCTGCTCCAGCCCCGCCAGCAGCCGCAACGCCGTGCTCTTGCCGCAGCCGGACGGCCCGACCAGGGCCACGATCTCCCCGGGCTCCAGCGACAGCGAAAACGGCCCCAGCGCCCGTCCACGCCCCGGATAGTCGACCTCAACGGCGTTCAGGGCGGCGAGGGCCATTACTCTCCTTCCCTGTGAAGCGAAGCGAAACGGGGAAGGGGGACCACACAAAGTGTGGTGGAAGGGGCCTCTTTCGGCGCGGGGCCCCCCCCCCCCCCATGAGGGGGGGCCCCACCCCCCCCGTGGCAGGGGGGGGCTGGGCGGCGCCGCCCCGCGTTGCGCCCCCCCCCAGCAGCG
>CAYVHP010000091.1:0-50478 GCA_964451265.1 uncultured Caulobacteraceae bacterium
CGCTTGGAGAACTGGAAGCTGCGGCGGGCCTTGGCGCGGCCGTATTTCTTGCGCTCGACCACGCGGCTGTCGCGGGTTAGGAAGCCGTGGGGCTTGAGCAGGGCGCGCAGGCCCGGCTCGTAATAGGTCAGGGCCTTAGAGATGGCGTGGCGCACGGCGCCCGCTTGGCCCGACAGGCCCGAGCCTTCCACCGTGGCGACCACGTCGAACTGACCGACGCGGTCGGTCACCGACAGGGGCTGGGCGATCATCATGCGCAGCACCGGGCGGGCGAAATAGACCTGCTGGTCACGGCCATTGATGGTGATGGCGCCTTTGCCGGGCTTGAGCCATACGCGGGCGATGGCGTTCTTACGCTTGCCGGTGGCGTAGGCGCGGCCCTGGGCGTCGACCTTGCGCTCGTGCACGGGGGGCGCGGGATTGCTGGACAGGCTTTGCAGCGCTTCCAGGCTATGGGTATCGGTTGCCATGCTCAGGCGCTCCGGACGTTTTTGGTGTTCAGGGCCTTGAAGTCGATCACTTCGGGCGTCTGAGCTTCGTGGGGGTGGTCAGCGCTGTTGTAGATGCGCAGATGGGTCATCTGGGCGCGCGCCAGGGGGCTTTCCTTGGGCAGCATGCGCTCGACGGCCTTTTCCAGGATCCGCTCGGGGAACTTGCCGTTCAGGATCTTGCCCGCGGTGCGTTCCTTGATCCCGCCCGGATAGCCGGTGTGCCAATAGTAGGTCTTCTGATCCAGCTTGCGGCCGGTGAACTTGACCTTGTCGGCGTTGATCACGACGACCATGTCGCCGCAGTCCACGTGCGGGGTGTAATCGGGGCGGTGCTTGCCGCGAAGACGCATGGCGATGAACGACGCGAGGCGGCCGACAACGGCGTCCTGGGCGTCGACCACAATCCACTTCTTCGTGACGTCGGCCGGTTTCAGAGAAACCGTGGTCTTCGTCTGCATCGGTGAGGGTCCGTCTTAAGCCGGGCGCGACAGGCGTCTCGGCGTGAGGGGCGGGCAGTACAGAGGAGGCTGGATGCTGTCAACGGTTTTGTTTTCAGCGCCTGCCAAAATATCTTATAGCACAAGGGATTTTGACTGACGGTAGAATAATACCGTATGCGGTTAGGGGCGCTGCATCCGCCAGGCAAAGCCCACGGCAACCGCCAGAACCAGGGCCGCGAAGGCCTGGTGGATCACCGCCAGCGCCAAGGGATCGCCCAGCATCAGGGTCGCGACGCCCAGGACCGCCTGAGCCGTCACCAGCACCGCAAAGACCAGAGCCAAGATACGGCCATCCTCGGGCGGCCAAGGCGAACGCTTGGCCAGGATCGCCGTGATCCATGCCGCCGCCAGCAGGACGTAGGCGCCCAAGCGATGGTGCAGTTGCACCGCAGCCAAGCTGTGCAAGGCCGAATGCCACAGGTTTCCCTGCAAATAGTCCGATGGGAACAGGCGGCCATTCATCAGGGGCCAATCGTTATAGACCAGCCCTGCCCTATTGCCCGCCACCAGACCGCCCAGCAGAATCTGGAAAAATACCCCGCCGGCCAGCAAGGCGGAATAAAGCGGCCAACGCGGACGCGTGACCGGCCGTGCCGGACCATGCCAAGCGTCCAAGCCGGTCCAGACCAGCAGACAGAACACCACCAGGGCCAGCCCCAGATGCACGGTCAGCCGCTCGGGCGCCACCTCCACCCGCACCGACAGTCCGCTGGACACCATCCACCAGCCCACCAGGCCTTGCAGGGCGCCCAACGCCAGCAGCAGCCAGCAGCGCCCGATCAGTCCCTGGGGAATCTTCTTGAGGAAGAGGAAAATTCCAAACGGAACGGCGAAGGCTACACCGACGATGCGGCCCAAAAGGCGGTGCGCCCATTCCCACCAATAGATACCCTTGAACGCGGCCAAGGACATACCGTTGTTGATGAAGCGATATTGCGGAATGCGTTGATAGTTCTGGAACTCCGCCATCCATTGGGCGGGCGACAGCGGCGGAATGATCCCCCGAATGGGCTTCCACTCGGTGATCGACAGGCCCGAATTGGTCAGACGCGTGGTCCCGCCGAGGATGACCATGGCGAACACCAGAGCGGCCACCGCGAACAACCATGTGGCCACCGATTGCGAGCGGCCCGATCTTAAAAACGATGTCATGGGCTTCAGCCCTAATCCCGCAACGCTTGGGCGTCCACTCTGGCGAAGCTCGGCACGGGCCGCTATAGCCTTCGCCTGTCTCGCGTATGAGCCCGCCCTATGAGTTCCCGTCTATGACTGCGCGTTGGCGCAAGGCTTTCGGCAGCCTGCTCACCTTGCTGTTCCTGGCCGCCTATATCTGGCTCGCGACGGTGATCGGCGGGCTCATCCCGTCTGTCTGGTGGGCTCAGTTGGTCTTTTACGTCGTGGTCGGAACGGCTTGGGGCGTCCCGCTGATCCCGCTCATCAGTTGGATGAACCGGGGACGGTAGCCACGCCAGGGCAGAGATGGCTGCGAACTACGCCACGTCCATGAACTTCTTGGCGGCCTGGGTCAGAAAGCCTGAGCGGGTAAACCCGTGATCCTCGGCGTAGCGGTCGATCTCGCGCAGGGCGTCTTCAGGGATGGTGATGTTGACGCGGACCGCCTTCGCCTTGACGTCGGCGCTCACGAGGATAGCGACGCCATCGCGGCTTTCAGGATCAACCATCACCGCATCCAGCGATGACGGTTCGGGCACGGCCTCGCCATCTTCGACGAGGCCCTCGATATGCAAAGCCAGGGCCTCTGCCGCCATGCTCCGGGCCTCTTCAAGGCTGCCGCCGGCGGTGATGCATCCCGGAAAGTCAGGGAACGAAACGCCATAGTCGCTGTCCGCATCTTTATGGATCAGGGCGATGTAATGGGCCATTGCAGCTACCTTAGCTTCAGCGCGGCTTGCTTCTCGATAGAGCGAAGCGTGCCTAGCGGAATATTCTTTTTCGGACTCGGAACCGTCACGCGCCCCGGTTTCGTCGGATGCTTGAACTGTTTGTGCGAGCCTTTCTGAGTGACCTCACTCCAACCATCGGCCCGCAAAGCAGAGATAACGTCGCGGCTATCCATAAACACACTTATACACATGCCCTGCCCAAAGCAATCCTTTGATGTGCGTTCGTGTGTATGGGTCACCCCGGCCGGTGGTCAGACAGCAAAAGTTTTGGGGGCTTTAGAAATCGGCCTGGGGGGCCAATTTCCCTTTTGAAAAATGGTCGGAGCGACAGGATTTGAACCTGCGACCCCTTGACCCCCAGTCAAGTGCGCTACCAGGCTGCGCTACGCTCCGACAGAGGGCGCCTTATAGGGGGCCGGGTTGGAGCGGGCAACGGAAATTCCAGCCGTTTTCAGGGCTTGCTGATTAACTGGCTGAGGCGCGCCTTGGCGGCCAGCAATTCATTCAGCACGTCGTTTAGTCGCGCTTGGTCCGATGATGAGAGCTCACCCGTAGAGGCGCCCGAGAACATCAGGACCGGCGCTGAGTCCTCCACGGGCCTTTCACTGATGTGCGCACCGTTCAACGCCAGTGCAGGATCTTCAGACGGACCAAGCAATAGCCGCTTGATGCCCTGTTCCTTATGCAGCCGCTGTACGCCCTTGATGGTGTAGCCTTCGTCGCGCAACAGGGCCCGCACGCTCCTCAGGACTTCCAGGTCCTGAGGCCGATAGAAACGCCGTCCTCCGGCGCGCTTCATCGGGCGAATAAAGGAGAATTTGGACTCCCAGAAACGCAGGACATGTTGGGCGACGCCCAATTCGTCCGCCGCTTCGGATATAGTTCGAAAGGCCTCTGGCCCCTTCATTGCGCCGGGCGCCGCGTCAATCGGCTCGCGCGCGCTGGATTCGGGATTTCATCACCTGGGAGGCGCGAAATCCGATCACACGCCGAGGCTCGATCGAGGCGGGTTCGCCGGTCTTCGGATTGCGACCCATGCGTGCGCGCTTGGCTCGAACCTGGAACACGCCAAAGCCCGAAAGCTTGACAGCCTGCCCATTTTCCAGAGCTTCAACGACGAGATCCAGGGTCCGCTCGACCAAGCCCGCACAGTCTTGTCGCGTCAAACCCACTTCCTCGTGGACCGCTTCGCACAGATCCGCACGTGTCAAAGTTCGCCCCTTCATGCCAATTGTCCCCCGCTGAAGGATTAACCTTTACTTGTGTGCCGCGATAAACCCGGAAAGTCAAAGGGTTCGCGAGGCCTGCCGCCTCGCCGGATCGCAAACCGGCGCCTAATAGCGCAGGACGCAGGCGCCCCAGGTCAAGCCGCCGCCCATTGCCTCCAACAAAAGCAGTTGCCCCGGCTTGATCCGCCCATCCGTCACGGCCTGATTCAAGGCCAGCGGAATGGAGGCGGCTGAGGTGTTGGCGTGGTCGGCGACAGTGGACACCACCTTGTTCTCGTCCAGGCCCAATCTGTGGGCCACGCCATTGAGAATGCGCTGGTTCGCCTGATGGGGAACAAACCAGTCAACCTCGTCAATAGACACCCCGGCTGTGGCCGCAGCAGCTTCCACAGCCTCGGCGATGTTGATCACCGCATGGCGAAATACCTGATTGCCCTGCATACGAAGTTTGCCGACCTGGCCGTTTGAGGAGACGCCCCCGTCGCTGGTGAGCATGTCCTGCTTGGTCCCGTCCGAGCGCAGGGCGAAACCGAGCATGCCCCGGTCCTGGGTGGAGCCTTGTCCGGCTGCGGGTTCCAGGACTACGGCCCCTGCCCCGTCGCCAAACAAGACGCAAGTGGACCGGTCGGTCCAATCGAGCAGGCTAGACATGCGGTCCGCGCCGATGACCAGGGCGCACTTGGCCAGGCCGCGGGCGACAAAACCGTCCGCCACGCTCAGGGCGTAGACAAACCCGGTGCAGACAGCCTGAACGTCAAACGCCGGGCAGACCGGCGCGCCGAGTTTGCGTTGCACCAGGGCTGCGGTGGCGGGGAAGGTGAAATCCGGCGTCGTGGTGGCGACGATAATCAAGTCAAGGTCGGCAGCGCTGCGACCGGCCTGGATCAGCGCGCGTTCGGCGGCCTTGGTTGCCAGATCAGAGGTGGCCTCGCCCTCGGCGGCGTAACGGCGGCTGCGTATGCCGGTGCGATCGACGATCCAGGCATCGCTGGTGTCCACGATCCGGGCGAGGTCGGCGTTGCTGACCTCGCGGTCGGGCAGATAGCCCCCTACGCCGGTGACGGCGCTTCGAAGAACGGATCTCAATGGGCGGTCTCCACCGCAGCCGCCTGCGCACCAGCCTCGGGCAGGGCGGCCGCCAAAAGCGTCATATGCCGCTCGATCTGCTTGTCATAATCGCTATTGACCAAATCTAGAGCTACCTTGACGGCGTTGGCGAACCCGCGAGCGTCCGCGCCGCCGTGGCTTTTGACCACGATTCCGTTCAGTCCCAGCAAGGGTCCGCCATTGACCAAGCTGGTGTCGAGCCGTTCGCGCATCTTGCGCAAAGCCGGCCCGGCGATCAGTGCGCCCAATTTCGCCTGAAGGCTCGAGGTAAACGCGTCGCGGAGCACCTGACGCACAAATCGGGCCGTGCCTTCGGCGGTCTTCAGGGCGATGTTGCCGGAAAACCCGTCGGTGACCACGACATCGACCGTCCCCTTAGCGATGTCGTCGCCCTCCACAAAACCGCGATAGTCCAGGTCGAGGCCAAGGATACGCAGCAGGCGGTGCGCCTCGCGCACGTCTTCGTGGCCCTTCTGCTCTTCAGAGCCGACATTGAGCAGGCCGATGGTGGGGCGCTGGGCCCCGTGCACCGCCCGGTGAAAAGCCTCGCCCATGATAGCGAATTCCACCAACTGCGCCGCGTCACTGGTGACATTGGCCCCCACGTCCAGCACGACGGAGGCGCCCCTCAGCGTGGGCCATGACGCGACGATCGCCGGGCGGTCCAGCCCGGCCATCATCCGCAACTGAAGTTTCGATATGGCCATCAGGGCGCCGGTATTGCCGCTGGACACCGCCGCGCGGGCCTCACCCTCGCGCACAGACTCCACGCAGTTCCACAGGCTCGATCCCTTGCCACGACGCAGGGCGTGAGCGGCCTTGTCATGGGAGGCGATGACCTTGTCGGTGTGACGTACGTCGCACAGCGCGGCGGCGGCGGGGAGCTTGGCCAATTCGGCCTTGATTCGCGCCTCATCGCCATGCAGCACAAAGCGCGGCGCGTTGGACCCAAGGCGCTCGATGGCCAACGCAACCCCTGGCGCGGCAACGGCCGGTCCGTGGTCTCCGCCCATGGCGTCTATGGAAATCACGACAGTATCGGACACGCGGCCCAGCGCCCTCCCCAATGCCCGCCGGACCCTACAGGGACATGACGGCGATGCAAGGGCGCGTCGTCCCGCAGGCGATCAGACCACGGTGGGCTAGGACTTGGCATCGGTATCGCGCAACCGAGCCAGAACGGCAAAGGGGGACGGCTCGGCCGGACCATCGGGCGCTTTGAATTCGACGCCGGGCTTACGAGGAAAAGGATCGATGGCCAGGGAGAGATCTTCCACCACATAGGCGCCGAGGGGGACAACGCCGTCCATGATTTCGTCAGGCGGGTCGTCCGCGTCCGGGTCCAGCTCCAATTCGTGTTCTGGTTCCACAGCTAGGGCGGATGACCCGCTGGGGACCGCGCGAACGGCAACCTCGCCGGCCAGGGTGCTTTCAAAGGGCTCAAGCGTGATTCCGCAGATTTGCACCACCACGGCGGACCAGCGGCCCGCAACCTCGGCGCCGTCGAGCCAAGGCGTGACGCGCAGATCGGCGTCGAGGGATTTCAGCTCAACCAGATCCAGCGCCGCAGCGATGCGTACGCGAGCGGGGCCTTCAGCGATGATGCGACGCTGGGTCGCGCCCCGGCCAAGCTCGTGGAGGGCCAGGGTGATAGGCCACACGCCGACCACGCCGTCTTCTTCTAATCCGCGATCGTCGGCCACGAAATCTCTCCGTTCAACACCCGCTCGAGCGGCTCGCCCGCCAGCGCCGCCTGGGCGCGCACCGCATAATCGGTCAGACCAGACACATCGCCCCCGCCCAGCGACACTGTGCGTGCGATCACATCCGACAGGGCCTGGCGATTCGGCAGGGCGTCTAGGGCCTGGTCATAGGATTTTACCCGGCCGTAAAAGGCCTCGCCCAGCTTGCGCATCTTCTTACCCACCGATAGATCGCCCACCCCCATCTCACGCAGGGCGTCGTCCAGACCGCGAATATAGGCGTCAAACAGGGCCTGACCGGTCTCGGCGGCCTGAGCGCCCTGTTGCTTCAAGCGCCACAGCAGGAGCACAACATGAAGGGTGTAGACCTCGAACCGGCCCTCTACTGTATCGGCGGCGGCCAGCCGTTCATAGAACGCGGGCCGGCGCGCCTGAGCCACCGCCGCAGCATAGAGCCGACGGCCTGCGAGGACGGCGGGGCGCGGGGCAAACAGTCGGCCCAGGCTCATGGATGGTTCCCTTTTGCGGCGGCGGTCCAAGTTTTTGCCATAAGCCTGGGTCATAGGCTCATCGCGTCAACTCTGCGAACGTCATTGAACTAAGGGCGGCGGGACGTTAGGTCAAAGGCTGGACACCATGAGCAAGATGCAATCGATGCTGCGCCGACCCGCTATAGCCATTTTTACCGCCGCAGCCCTGGCCTGCGTTTTGACCGCCGGCTGCGCGCCGATCCGGCAAACCAACGGTTATCAGGCCATTGAACACAAGCCCGCCGACTCCAAGGTGGGGATCGACACCAAGTCCACCGTGTTGGAGACCCTCGGCAGCCCCTCGGTGGTTTCGACCTTCGATCCAAATGTCTGGTTCTATATGAGCCAGCGAACCGATCAGATGTCGTTTCACGCCGTTCGCGTCATTCGCCGCAGCGTGATTCAGATCACCTTCGACAAGGACAGTGAAAAAGTCACCGACGTGAAGAGCTTCGCGCTGAAGGACGGGAAGGTGATTGCCTACAACGGGCGTGAGACGCCTACGCGCGGTCGCGAATTGTCCATAATAGAACAGCTCCTGGGCAACGTCGGGCGCGGATCTCTGCTTCCACCCACAGAACCTACGCCCGGCCAGCGTCCCGGTCAGTAGACCCAATCGTCAGCTTTACAAAAAAGAGCGCCCCGGAAGTTGCCTTCCGGGGCGTCTTTTTATGGCTGATCGTTATTGGATCAGTGTCGCGCCAACACCGCCAGCAACAGCAGCGCCACGATGTTGGTAATCTTGATCATCGGATTGACGGCCGGACCAGAGGTGTCCTTGTAGGGGTCGCCGACGGTATCGCCGGTCACCGCCGCCTTGTGAGCTTCCGAACCCTTGGCGTGCAGCACGCCGTCGCGGTCGGTGAAGCCTTCCTCGATCACCTTCTTGGCGTTATCCCAGGCGCCGCCGCCTGACGTCATCGACACGGCGACGAACAGGCCGGTCACGATCACCCCCATCAGCATGGCGCCGACAGCGGAGAAGGCTTCGGACTTTCCGGCAATGGCCTCGATCGCAAAGAACAAGATGATCGGGCTGGCCACGGGCAACAGGGAGGGCACGATCATTTCCTTGATCGCGGCCTTGGTCAGGATATCGACCGCACGACCATACTCAGGCTTGACCTCGCCGGTCATGATGCAGGGATTTTCCCGGAACTGACGCCTCACCTCAACCACCACCGCCTGGGACGCGCGGCCCACGGCTGTCATGGACATGCCGCCGAACAGGAAAGGCAAGAGCCCCCCGAACAGCAGACCGACCACCACATAGGGGTTGGACAGATCGAACGCCACCGCGCCCAGCCCGTCGAAGAACGAGCCCGGCGTCGCGGATTTGGCGAAGAAGCTCAGGTCCTGAGTATAGGCGGCGAACAGCACCAGGGCGCCGAGACCGGCCGAACCGATGGCGTAGCCCTTGGTCACGGCCTTGGTGGTGTTGCCCACGGCGTCCAGGGCGTCGGTGACAACCCGGACTTCCTTGGGCAGGCCCGCCATTTCGGCGATGCCGCCGGCGTTGTCGGTCACCGGACCAAAGGCGTCCAGTGCGACGATGAAACCGGCGAGCGACAGCATGGCCGTGGTGGCGATGGCCACCCCGAACAGACCCGCCAGATTGAAGGTGACCAGGATGCCGGCGATGATCACCAAGGCGATCGGCGCGGTGGCTTCCAGCGACATGGCCAGACCCTGGATCACATTGGTGCCGTGACCGGAGACGCTGGCTTGGGCGATGGACTGCACCGGGCGAAAGTTGGTGCCGGTGTAGTACTCCGTGATCATCACGATCAAAGCCGTGATGGCCAGGCCGGCTATAGCGCAGGCGTATAGAGCCGAGCCGCCGAAGGTCCTGCCGGCCACGGTCAATTCACCCACCACAAAATGCGGAATGACGACGTAGAGCGCGGCGGCAGACAGCAGCCCCGTAACGATCAGTCCTTTGTACAGGGCGCCCATGATGTTGGCCGACTTGCCGAGGCGTACAAAGAAGGCGCCGATCACTGAGGCCACCACGCCCACGGCGCAGATCGCCAGAGGCAGCAGCAGCAGGCTTTTGATCGCCGCAGAGTCGCGGAAAAGAATGGTGGCCAGAACCATGGTGGCGACCGTGGTCACCGCATAGGTCTCAAACAGGTCCGCAGCCATGCCCGCGCAGTCGCCGACATTGTCACCGACGTTATCGGCGATGGTCGCCGCGTTGCGGGGGTCGTCCTCAGGAATACCCGCCTCGACCTTGCCGACCATGTCGCCGCCCACGTCGGCGCCCTTGGTGAAGATGCCGCCGCCCAGACGGGCGAAGATGGAGATCAGGCTGGCGCCGAAGCCCAGAGAAACCAGGCTGTCAACTACCTCACGGCTGGTGCTCTCAAGACCTAAGACCTGGGTCAGAACCCCATAGTAGCCCGCCACGCCCAGCAGGGCGAAGCCCGCCACCAGCATGCCTGTGACGGCGCCGGAGGTGAACGCCAGCTTCAGGCCGCCGGCCAGACTTTCCGAGGAGGCCTGGGCGGTCCGCACATTGGCGCGCACCGAAATGAGCATACCCGCGAAGCCCGCCAAACCCGACAGCACCGCGCCCAGCACGAAGCCGACCGGCTGCTCCCAGCCTTGGAAAAACACCGCGAGGAGCACCGTAACGGCGACGCCAACCAGCGCGATCGTGGTGTATTGGCGGCGGAGATAGGCCTGAGCCCCCTCCTGAATCGCCGCGGCGATTTCCTGCATCCGCGCGTTGCCAGCCGGAGCCTTGAGCAAGGCGATGGTCTGGACAATTCCGTAAAGCACCGCCAGCAGCCCTGCCGCGATGACCAGTTTAAGACCCATAGTAAAGTTGTCCCTTTAATTCTGTTTCACGTCGCGGGGAGCGACGGCTGGACCGAACCGGCCCCCCAATCGTCGTCCTGCGCCCATGTTGGCGCTGGCCGGATGATCGGACGGCGGACCCTGCCAAATGTGAAGCCTGGGCGCAACCGCTCGTGTCTTAAGGAATCAACTCTGGGTCCGGCGGACGGACGGTTGTAGACGGCAGGCCGGTGCGGCGTTGCGGGACCTGCTTGACGATTTCCGCGTCATGCACCACGCCGCGTCCGACAATGGCGACAGCGTCGCTCATCACCTGTGCGCGAACGCGTACGACGTCCACATGGGTGTAGTCGGCAGGCAGCGTAAATGGGTTGCGATGACCGGCCCTGACCAAGGCGTCGCGGAAATAGGGCTCCTTGGCTCGAACCGCTGAGCCGTCTGCGCTCGCAGCCAGGTGCAGCTTGATCGTGGTGAAGACGTAATTGACCAAACGCCCCTGGACGACGATCGGCAGGGCCACCGCGCCGAGTTGCACAGTGGCGGGCGCCGCCGGTGCATCAGCGGCCCACGCGCGCCCGGCAAGGGTGGCGGCGGCAAGCATGAACGCTAAGGCCGCCAGGCCTTTACATATTGACCGTCCGTTCAAGCGCTCGGCGTGCGTCATGAGTGTTGATAACCCAGGTTCGAGACGCGAATCTGCGCGCCGCCAAAGAGTACGCGCACCCCCTGCCCTTCGACCACCTTCCCGATCACCGTCAGAGGAACCTTCAAGCGGCTCGCCTCTAAGACCATCAGATCCAGGTCAGCCGCGGCCGCTGTCAGGACAATTTCATAGTCGTCACCGCCGGTGGCCAGGGCGACGCGGGCGGCGATGGGATCAGTGCTGCGAGCGACAAAATCACGCCCTGCCGGCGACAGGGGCATGAGGTCAAGGTCAAGGTCCATGGCCAGACCGCTGGCTGTGGCGATATGATTAGCGTCCGCCAGCAGACCGTCTGAAACATCGGCCGCCGCATGAGCACGGCTGCGCAGAAGTTCGGACATGACCATGCGCGGCTGCGGCAAGCGATATCGGTCAATCACGGCGGCCCTCGCCTGTGCGCTCAGGCCCTCGTCCTTGCCCAAGGCCGCCTGCAGGCCCAGCCAACCATCCCCGATGCAGCCGCTGACGAGCACAAGGTCCCCGACTCTGGCGCCCGATCTAAGCACCATGCCGCCTTGGGGCGTCCGCCCGAGAATCGTGACGCTGGCCGTTAAGGGGCCGGGCGTGCTCGTCGTGTCGCCCCCTAGAAGGATCAAGCCAAAGGCGTCCTGAGCGTGGCGTAATCCGAGCACAAATGCCTCACGCTCGGCGTGTCCAAAACGCGATGGCCAAGCTATAGTGAGAACATAGGCGTAGGGCCGAGCGCCCTTTGCAGCCAGATCCGAAAGATTCACCCGCAGCAGCTTTTGCGCCACGAGATCCAACGGATCAGTGGACAGAAAATGCACCCCCTCGACGATCATGTCGGCGGAAATCACCAGGTCCTCGCCCGCTCCCGTCGCCACAACGGCGGCGTCGTCCAACAGGTTCAGCGCTTCGGGCGCGCCGTTTGTCAGCGGGCGCAACAACCGTGCGATGACGTCGAACTCGTCGACTGAGCGGGCGGGCGGGTCAGTTGGGCTCATCGGTCGGCGATTGCCGATCTCGCGCGATGGCGTCCAAGGCCGCGTTGACGAACCCGGGCTCTGGTCCCTCAAAAAATGACTTGGCCAGTTCGACATATTCGTCGATGGCCACTTCCACGGGCACGTCGGGACGGGTGGTCAGCTCGAAGGCGCCCGCGCGCAGGATGGCGCGCAAGGTGGCGTCCAGCCGTTCAAGCCGCCAGCCGGCCGCCAGATGTTTGGCGATGGCCTGATCAATCGCATACTGGCCCTGCACCACCCCGCGAATGATCTGGCCGAAGAAGGCTTCGTCGGCCTCCGCCAGGCGTGAACCTTCCATGTCTGCGCCAAAACGGTGGTCCGAAAATTCCCGCACCACCGCGTCGACGCCCACGCCCGCAACCTCCATCTGATAGAGGGCTTGGACCGCAGCCAGCCGGGCGACCGAGCGAGCTTGACGCGGACTCATCGAATCTGGCCGAACAGACGGCGCCTCAAGACGATCATGTCTAGACAGGCGCGCGCCGCCGCCGCGCCCTTGTCCCCCTCGGATCGGCGGGCGCGGGCCCAGGCCTGATCGGAATCCTCGACCGTTAGAACTCCATAGCCTATCGCCAAGTGCTTGCCGATGGACAGGTCCATCAAGCCTCGCGCGGACTCGCCGCACACATAATCATAATGGGTGGTCTCGCCCCGGATTACACAGCCCAGGGCGACATAGCCGTCGTAACGGATGCCGGCCGGCCGGTGGGCGCCTTCGTGGGCCATGGCTACCGCAGCGGGCAACTCAAACGCTCCGGGCACGCTGATCACATCGAATTCCGCCCCGAAGGCCTCCAAGGCCTCGCTGGCGCCCGCCAGCATTTCGTCCGCAATCTGCGCGTAGAAGCGGGCTTCGACGATCAGGATGCGTAGCTTGTCGTCCAGCATGGTTAGCCCTCTGTCGTCGAGGTCGGCACGGCCACGCGACCGACGATCTTCAGGCCGTAGCCCTCAAGTCCCGCCGGTTTGGCCGTCAGATTGCTCATCAGGATCATGTCGCGCACACCCAGGTCGAGCAGGATCTGCGCGCCCACGCCATATTGGCGCAAGGATCTTTGGCCCATGTAGTCCGCGTGGGTATGGCCGATGCGTTCGGACAGAGGGCCAGCATCGCGCAGAAACACCGCCACGCCGGGGCCATCGTGCTTGGCCAGGGCCTCAAGCGCGGCGGAAACATAGGTGCGACGGGCCTCGGTGCGGCCCAGCACATCGGCGAAAAAGTCCACGGCATGCATCCGAACGAGGATTTGCCTGTCCGGCTGGATGTCGCCCTTGACCAAGGCCGCATGCTCAGAGCCGTCGAGCACATTGCGGTAGATATGAAGGCGAAACTCCCCGCCGTAGACGCTCTCGAACGGTTGCTCGAGCAAGCGCTCGATATATTTTTCAGTCCGCCGCCGATAAGCGATCAGGTCCGCGATGGTGCCGATCTTCAGCCCGTGCAGCTGGGCGAACGCGATCAGGTCAGGCACGCGGGCCATGGAGCCGTCGTCGTTCATCACCTCGCAGATCACGCCGGCCGGGTAGAGGCCCGCCAGCCGCGAGATATCGACCGCCGCCTCGGTGTGGCCGGCGCGAACCAGAACACCGCCGTCCTTCGCCACCAACGGAAACACGTGGCCGGGACTGACGATGTCGTCGGGACCGCAGGCGGGGTCGATGGCCACCGCGACCGTCCGCGCCCGGTCGTGCGCCGAAATGCCGGTTGTGACCCCCGTCTTGGCTTCGATGGAGACTGTGAACGCCGTGCCGTGCTCGGCCTGGTTCTCGAAAGCCATGGGCGACAGACGCAGATCCTTGGCCCTGGCCGGGGTGATCGCCAGACAGATCAGGCCGCGCGCATGCTTGGCCATGAAGTTGATCTGTTCGGGGCTCGCCATCTGGGCCGGTATGATGACGTCCCCTTCGTTCTCGCGGTCCTCGGCGTCCACCAGGATGTAAGGCCGTCCCTGACGGGCGTCCTCTATGATGTCCTCAATGGGCGAAATGGGATCGTCGGGATTCATGCACTGTATCTTTCGGCGCGGTCTAAAGGGTTTCGCGCCAGCGCGCCACGTACCGGGCGAGGATATCGATCTCGAGGTTGACCCGGCCGCCGGGCGCTAATTGGCCCAAGGTGGTGTGCCGCCAGGTGTGGGGAATGATGTTCACGTCGAATACATCGTCTTGCACGTCGTTGACGGTGAGGGACACCCCGTCCACGGCGACGGATCCCTTGGAGGCGATGAAGCGGTGAAGCGGTCGCGGCGCGCGCAACTGCACCCGGTGCGATCCCCCTTCAGGCGTCACGCCGACCACTTCGCCGACGCCGTCCACGTGCCCGGTGACGATATGGCCGCCCAATTCATCCCCCAGCCGCGCCGCCCGTTCCAAGTTTACCGGCCGGCCGACCGTCCACTCGCCCAAGGTGGTGGCCGATAGGGTTTCCCCTGAGACCTCCACCGCAAACCAATCGGCGCCTTTTTCGACCACCGTCAGACAGCAGCCCGAGTGGCTGATCGAGGCGCCGATCTGCACGCCGGTCAGGTCTTGACCGGTCGCGATCTCGAACCGGCGATCACGGTTTGTGTCGCGTACGTCGCGCACTGAGCCCATGTCGGTGACGATGCCGGTGAACATCAGGCCCTCTCGTACCGTTCCCAAAGGTCCGGCCCAACCGGGCTGGCGTCCAGCCGTGAGAACCTCGGCGCATCGGCCAGGGCCTGCATAGCCAAGACTCCCACCGCCGCACGTCCACCCGCGCCCAGCACGATAGGCGCCCGGAACCATTCGATGCGGTCGACCAGCCCGGCCGCCAGAAAGCTCACCGCCACCCGGCCGCCGCCCTCGATCATAATGCGGTTTATCCCGAGCTCTGAAAGAGCAGCGACCGTGGCTGTGGGATCAGGTCGGCCTTCCTTGTTGGGTTCGACCTGGACGACCTCCACCCCCATCGCCCGAAGCTCTTGGCTCGGCTGAGCGGTGGTCAGGACCAAGGTGCGGCTCTGCTTGGCGCCCTGCACCAACCTGGAGCCGAGCGGCAGCCTTTGGCGACTGTCGAGCACCCCGCGCGCGGGTTGGGGACCCTCATATCCGTCCAGCCTGACGGTCAGTTCGGGGTCATCCACCAGCGCCGTCTCCAACCCGACCAGGACGATGTCGTGATCGGCGCGCAGCCGGTGAACGACCTGACGGGACTCGGCGCTGGTGATCCAGCGGCTTTCGCCCAAGGCTGTGGCGATCCGGCCGTCCAGGGAGGTGGCGAGCTTAAGCGTCACGCCGCGCGGAGCGGCCATCACCCCGCCTCGGTCTCGTCGCTGAGGCCTTCTTCACCGAGGAAGCGCGCAAAGTCCTGGGTCTCGCGGAAATCGCGATAGACGGAGGCGTAACGCACATAGGCCACTTCATCCAAAGCCTTGAGCGCCTTCATGACCATTTCGCCGACAACATTGGACGCCAGTTCGGTTTCGCCCAGGCTTTCCAGTTGCCGGACGATGCCCGACACCATGCGTTCGACTCGATCGGTATCGACCGGCCTCTTACGCAGGGCGATGGAAATGGAGCGGACCAGCTTTTCCCGGTCAAAGGGCGCGCGCCGTCCAGACCGTTTGACAATGGTCAGTTCGCGCAGCTGCACGCGCTCGAACGTGGTGAAGCGACCGCCACAGGCAGGACACAGCCGACGACGACGGATCGCGGCGCCATCCTCGGACGGCCGCGAATCCTTCACCTGGCTTTCAAGTTCACCACAAAACGGGCAGCGCACGGTTCAAGGCTCCTTCCCGTTCAGCTTAATCGTCTCACGCGTAGATAGGAAACCGTGCGGTCATGTCGAGGACTTCGTCACGAACCTTTTGTTCGACCGTGCTATCGCCTTCGCCGTCCTTAAGTCCATCCACCACTTCGGCGATGAGCTGACCGATGCGGCGAAACTCGGTTTGACCGAAGCCGCGGGTGGTGCCGGCCGGCGTTCCCAGGCGAATTCCGGAGGTGACGAAAGGCTTTTCCGGATCATAGGGAATGGCGTTCTTATTGCAGGTGATGTTGGCCCGCCCCAGGGCGGTCTCGGCCGCCTTGCCGGTGGCGCGTTTGGGCCGCAGATCCACGAGTAGCAAGTGATTGTCGGTGCCGCCCGAGACGATATCGAGCCCCTCGCTCGCCAGCGTTTCAGCCAGGACCCGGGCGTTATCGACCACATTGCGGGCATAGACCTTGAACTCCGGCTGCAGAGCCTCCTTGAAGGCCACAGCCTTGGCGGCGATCACATGCATGAGCGGACCGCCTTGTAAGCCGGGGAAGATCGCCGAATTGAACTTCTTAGCCAGAGCCTCGTCGTTGGTGAGGATAAGGCCTCCACGCGGTCCGCGCAGGGACTTGTGCGTGGTGGTGGTCACCACATGGGCGTGGGGCACCGGATTGGGGTGGACGCCGCCTGCGACCAGGCCGGCGAAGTGCGCCATGTCGACCATCAGATAGGCGCCGACCTCGTCGGCGATCTGACGAAAGGCCGCGAAGTCCCAAACCCGGGCATAGGCGCTGCCCCCGGCGATAATCAGCTTAGGCCGGTGCTCGCGCGCCAGTCTGGCGATCTCGTCCATATCCAGACGCTGATCCTCGCGGCGCACGCCATAAAATACAGGTTTGAACCACTTGCCGCTCATGTTCACCGGCGAGCCGTGGGTCAGATGCCCGCCCGCCGCGAGGTCCAGGCCCATGATGGTGTCGCCCGGACTGAGCAGGGCCAGAAACACAGCCTGGTTCATCTGGCTGCCGGAATTGGGCTGTACGTTCGCGAAATTGGCGTCGAACAGTTGCTTGGCCCGTTCGATGGCCAGGGTCTCGACGATATCGACGTATTGGCAGCCGCCGTAGTAGCGCTTGCCTGGGTAACCCTCGGCATATTTGTTGGTGAGGATAGAGCCTTGCGCTTCCAGCACCGCCTTGGACACGATGTTTTCCGACGCGATCAGTTCGATCTCGTGCTGCTGGCGACCCAGCTCCTTGCCGATGGCCGAGAAAATCTCAGGGTCCGCGCTCTGCAGCCCGGTCCCAAAAAACGCATCCTGCGGGCGCGTAAGAACGGACGCTGGCAAAGACATGGTGTGGCCTTTCGATCAGAGCCGCCCGATTAGGCGGAGTCGCTGTGTCGCCCTGTGTTTAACCGCCAATGCGCGCCGATCAATCCATTGTGCAAGGTTGTTTCATTGACGCGCCGCCTGAGGCCTTGGTTTGGGTTCACAACCCAGCCTAGCCAGGCGCTTTGAACCGATACAATTGCCCCCGCTGGGACGCGGCGCCGGAACGGACGTTCCGGTTGAGCGTTGAGTGTTATCGCGCAGATCAGCGTCAGTGAGATGGGCAGGGGGCGGGCCCAAGCCGTCAGTTCACGGGTTGAACGCGGACAGGTAAGGCTTAAGGCGGAAATAAAATGACAGTCCCGACCCATACGACAAGCGTATCTTCAGACGACAAACTTCGTTGGAGCGCGGAAATTGTAGCGGCCTATGTCGCTCAAAACACTGTGGCGGCCAGCGCCATCCCCGCACTGATCCGCACGGTTTATGCGGCGATGGGGAATTTGGAGGGGACCGCTCCGCCGACGCCATATGTCAAACAGAAGCCTGCCGTGCCGATCTCCAAGTCGGTGCACGAAGATTACATCGTCTGCCTGGAAGACGGTAAACAATTGAAAATGCTCAAGCGCTATCTGCGGTCGCGCTTTGACATGAGCCCCGAAGACTATCGCCGCAAATGGGGCTTGCCGGCCGATTATCCTATGGTCGCCCCCGCCTATGCCGCGCGCCGGTCAGACTTCGCCAAAAAGATCGGTCTGGGACGCGGCGTACGCCGGCGGCGCGAACGGTCGACGAAGATCGGGGCTTAGAGCGCGTTCCGAAAAGTGGGAACCGGTTTTCGAACAAAACGCGCGTCAATACAAAAACGGAGAGCGGCGATCTGATTCCATCAGGTCGCCGCTCTTAACACCCTACTTTTCTTCGCGATTGAACCCGGTCTGCGGCCCCATGCCGACGACGTAGATCATCGCCTCTTCATCCTTGGCCCCGTCATAGTGAATCTGCCCGGCGTAGTGCGTGACGTACTGACCGGGCTTCACCGGGACCATGGTGTCGGCATTGTACTTTGGTCCTGTGCCCACCCACCACGTACCAGACAGGACGATGATATAGCGATCATGCAGATGCAGGTGCGGGCGCGAGCCTGTGTGCGGCGGCCACTTTAGGATGATGCCGTATTGCCCGTCGCCGTCAGGATTGCCGAAGACCACGGCGGATTGAGCGTGGCCGGGCTTGCCCTCGAATTTCAGTTTGTCGAACGGGACGACCGAGATCGCCTTGGCGTCCAGATCGGCCCGGGCAATGTCCGAAATGCTGGCCTGGGCCAGCGGCGACACGCTCAAGGCCGCCGTCACAACCACAAAAAGCGCAGCCAATTTTGTGCGAGCATTCGCCATAGTTCATCTCCCAAAACGCGTTTTCTAGCCCGGGCGGTTGGCTCCGAGCGTTGTTGGCAACGTCTTATGAAAACCGCCTATGCGCAAGGCGCAAGCGTGAGCTAAGCCGCGTGCCCGCCCATCCGCTTGACGTTGCAGCGCGCCCATAGGGCGTCCATCGCCTTCACCAGATCGCGCATCATCTCGTCGGTGTGGAACGGCGTGGGCGTAAAGCGCAGACGTTCGGTTCCCTTGGGCACGGTCGGATAGTTGATCGGCTGCACATAAACCCCGTGATCATGCAGCAGCATGTCGGAGATCAGCTTGGTGTGCACCGGATCGCCCACCAGCACGGGCACGATGTGGCTGACGGACGGCATGACCGGCAGACCCGCTTCCTTGAACATGACCTTCAGCCGCGCCGCGCGCTCCTGGTGAGCCAAACGCACCTCGTTGTGCTCCTTAAGCCACGCGACGGAGGCCTTGGCGCCGGCCGTCAGCGCCGGCGGGAGCGACGTGGTGAAGATGAAGCCCGAGGCATAGGACCGGATCGCGTCGATCAAAGAGGCTGTCCCGGTGATATAGCCGCCCATCACCCCGAAGGCCTTGCCCAGCGTCCCCTCGATGATGTCGATCCGGTGCATGGCCCCGTCGCGGTCAGCCACGCCGCCGCCGCGCGGGCCGTACATGCCCACGGCGTGGACTTCGTCCAGATAGGTCATGGCGCCGTAGCGTTCCGCCAGATCAGCGATGCCGTTGATGTCGGCGATGTCGCCGTCCATGGAATAGACGCTCTCGAAGGCGATCAGTTTGGGGGCGCCCGCAGGGGCGGCCTTCAGGAGCTCTTCCAGATGGGCTAGGTCGTTGTGACGCCACACATGCTTCACACCGCGCCCGTGGCGCATGCCGGCGATCATGGAAGCGTGGTTGAGCGCGTCCGAGAAGATGATCATGCCCGGCAGCACGGTCTGCAGGGTTTCCAGCGTGGCTTCGTTGGACACATAGCCCGAGGTGAACAGCAGCGCCGCTTCCTTGCCGTGCAGGTCGGCGAGCTCCGCCTCCAACTCGACATGGTGGTGATTGGTGCCTGAAATGTTGCGCGTGCCGCCCGAGCCAGACCCGACCTGGTCGATCGCATCGTGCATGGCGTTGAGCACCACAGGGTTTTGCCCTTGGCCGAGATAGTCGTTGGAACACCAAACGACGACTTCGCGTTCTGCCTTACCGTCCGAGCCGGTCCAGATGGCCTTGGGGAACTGCCCGCGGATACGCTTCAGGTCGGCGAACACGCGGTAGCGGCCCTCCGACTTCACCTGCTCCACCGCAGCGGTGAAGGCGCTCTGGTAATCGAACTTGGACTCCATAACGCTCCCAGTCCCTAACGCCATAAACTCCCCTCGGAGTCTAACTCGACCCGGGAGCGGCGGCTTTGTCGCATATCAAATAAGTCCATGTCCATGCTGCGGCCACCTTATCAAACCTGGAAAATCGCCGCTTGCGACAAAATATCGTTACAGTCTGTATCTTGAACGCCGGCTGAACCCAGCTGCCTGACGGAGTTGTTCATGACTGCGGTCCCGCCGACCTCTGCGTCCGTCCAGCCCGCCCTGATCGATCAAGGTCGCGGCGCCACGATGGCCTATGTCGGTTACGGCCTGCTTTTGTTCAGCCTGTTCACCGGAGGTATCAGCGCCTTCCTCGCCATGATCCTGGCCTACGACCGCAAGGGCCAATCAGCGCCCGTCCCCGCCACCCACTTTGTGTTTCAACTGCGTATCTTCTGGATCTGTTTCGCCTTGAGCCTGGGCGGAGGCGCACTTTGGCTGGGCGGGGCGTTCGATCTACTGCTGCACCAGCCCTTGCCTCGGCCCGAGATCCATAGCCAGCCAGACGCCCAGATGGTGCAGTTGGCCGTCCGTGATCTGTGGCCCACTTCGATTCAAACCTGGAGCTATGACTTCCAATTGCATCCCTTACGGCCCTACCGCGCGGCGTCTCTAAAAATGTGGGGCGGTGGCGCTCTGTTCGCGGCGGCCGCCCTGATCAGTTGGGCGGGCCCGATCTTCGGCATATTGCGCCTGGCGGCGGGTCGGCCGATTGGCCATGCGCCCAATCCGATTGTACAAGCGGCGCCATGAGCAAAGCCCCTCTTGCCCCCTACCCCGCCCTACGCCCACGCCGTCTGCGTCAGGCCGACTGGATCAGACGTCTTGTGCGCGAAACCACGCTCGCCCCTTCAGATCTGATCTGGTCGATGGTGGTGCACGATGGGAGCGAGCCGCGCATCCCCGTGACCTCCATGCCAGGGGTCGACCGGCTCTCGGTGTCCGAAGCGGCCAAAGCCGCCGTCCAGGCGCGCGCGCTCGGCATTCCGGCCATCGCGGTGTTTCCTTACATCGACGGCGAGAAAAAGGACGCGCGCGGCTCGGTCGCCTGCGACCCCGAAGGGCTGATCGCCCGCAGCGTCAAGGCCATGAAGGACGCAGCGCCGGAAGTGGGCATCATGTGTGATGTGGCGCTCGACCCGTTCACCGACCATGGGCATGACGGCTTGATCGAGAACGGCCGCATTCTCAACGACCAGACCATCGAGCGTCTGGTGGAACAGGGCCTGATGCAGGCCAGGGCCGGCGCCGACATCCTGGCGCCCTCCGATATGATGGATGGCCGCGTAGGCGCCCTGCGCGGCGCGCTGGAGCAAGCGGGCCTGCAAGACGTCCTGATCATGGCCTACGCGGCCAAATACGCCTCGGCCTTCTACGGCCCCTACCGCGAAGCCATCGGCTCAGCCAAGGCGCTGCAGGGCGACAAACGCACCTATCAGATGGACCCGGCCAATACGGAAGAAGCCCTGCGCGAAGTGGCTCTGGATATCGCCGAAGGGGCCGACATGGTGATGGTTAAGCCTGGGATGCCCTATTTGGACATCGTGCGACGGGTGGTGGAGGCGTTCGCCATGCCCACCTTCGCCTACCAGGTGTCGGGCGAATACGCGATGCTGATGGCCGCAGCCCAGAACGGCTGGATCGAGGAGGAACGGGCGATCCTGGAATCGCTGATGGCCTTCAAGCGCGCGGGTTGCGCGGGCATCATCACCTATTTCGCGCCGCGCGCGGCCAAGCTCCTAGGCGGGTAAACCGGCTGCATTGCCATGCTCGCCGAATAGCCTACGCTCCGCTCAGGGCGCTTTGCGCTGCGGGAGGACTGCCATGAACCCTTGGATCGTTCTGACGATCGTCGCGGCGCTGCTGTTCTATTTCGCCACGAGCGCCAATGTCGCGGTTCAAAGACACAAGCATGGAGTCATGGCCCCGGCGATGTCAGGCCACGACATGGTGGAACGGGCCATCCGCGTTCAGGGCAACACCCTTGAATGGATTGTGATTTTCCTGCCCGCCCTGTGGATTTTTTCGGTCTACTGGGGCGGTTCTGTGGGCGCCGTCTTGGGCCTAGTCTGGATCGTCGGCCGGATCATGTACATGCTCGGCTATATGCGCACCGTGACCGGGCGCGGCCCAGGCTTCGGCGTCCAGGCAATGGCCACCGTCATCCTGCTGGGCGGCGCTATCGTGGGCGCCATCAGGGCCCTGTCGGCCGGCTGACCCGAGCCCAGTTGGACAAGGCAAGAAATTTGAAGCCGCGCCGCCGCAAGCCGCAAATGCAAACCGCATCTTAACGTCCGTCAACCATGGTCGTGGTTGACTAAGGTTAATGATTTAAGGCGGCGGTTATGGCTTTTGGCGGCGGCGATCGGCCGATCATCATCAAGAAGGTCAAGAAGGTGGTCGGCGGCGGCCATCACGGCGGCGCCTGGAAAGTGGCCTACGCCGACTTCGTGACGGCCATGATGGCCTTCTTCCTGCTGATGTGGCTCATCAACGTCACCTCCCCCGATCAGAAGCGCGGCATCGCCGACTACTTCGCACCCGCCAGCGTCTCGGCCTCGACCTCCGGTTCGGGCGGCATATTGGCGGGCACCGCCTTGGGTGATCAGGGCGCCAAGGGCGCCGGCGCGGTCGCGGTGGTTCAGCAATTGGCGCCCGAAGCGCCCAAGAACACCACAGACCAGGGCGCCAGCTCCAAACAGGCGAACGTGGATCAGGCCAGCGAACAGGCGCTCAAGGAAGCCTTGGCCAAGCGTGAGGACCAGGCGTTCCAGAGCGCGGCGCAATCGCTCAAGCAGGCGATGCAGAACATGCCGGAACTGGCGGAACTGTCCAAACAGATCCTGGTGGACCAAACGCCGGAAGGCTTGCGCATCCAACTGATCGATCAGGAAGGCCGGTCGATGTTCGATCAAGGATCGACCAAGCCTAACGACCGGGCGCGGGTCCTGCTGCGGGCTGTAGCTCGGGTGATCAACCAGTTGCCTAATCGATTGACCATTTCGGGCCATACCAGCGCCAGCGCCGATGGCGGCAAGCCGGCGAGCGACTGGCAATTGTCCGCCTCCCGCGCTGACGCTTCGCGGCAAATACTTCAGCAAGCCGGCGTCGATCCGGACCGCATCTATCAGGTTTCGGGCAAGGCCGATTCTGATCCATTGTTTCCGGACGATCCGACCCTTGCGGGAAATCGTCGCATTGCGCTGGTTCTGTTGCGCGATGCACCTGTTTTACCGCCCAATTCGTGAGATGGGCCTCGGTTTTCCGAGGAGTCATCTTGCGAAGCACGGACGGGATGAGCACTAATCTGGAGACGGGCGAGTCCTGAAGGGAGGCCGCCCCCAATCAAGGCGCAGCGTTGACACAACATTTCGCACCTCGGCAGCTCAGATTTTTCCTCACGGCCCCTTCGCCGTGCCCCTACCTGCCTGACCGCGAAGAACGCAAGGTGTTCGCCCACCTGCCCTTGTCCGACGGCCCCGGCGTCAATGACTCATTGACCCAGGTCGGCTTCCGGCGCTCCCAGAACATCGCCTACCGGCCCGCCTGCGAGACCTGCGACGCCTGTATCTCCGCCCGGCTGCCGGCGGCGGATTTTCCCTTCAGCCGCTCAGAACGGCGAGTGCTGGACCGCAACAGCGACCTGTCGCGCCATCTGGTCGAGGCCGAAGCGACCCTGGAACAGTTCGATCTGCTGCGCCGCTATCTGCTGAACCGCCACGCCCAAGGCGGCATGGCCGATATGACGTGGCCCGATTACGTCGCCATGGTCGAGGACACCGCCGTTCGCACCCATCTGATCGAGTACCGGGCGCCGTCCGGGGATCGGGGGCCGGGCGATCTTGTGGCCTGTGTCCTGGTGGACATTTTGGGCGACGGCTTGTCGCTGGTTTACAGCTTCTATGACCCGGCCATGGCCAAACGCAGCCTCGGCTCCTTCGTGATCCTAGATCATGTGGTGCAGGCCCGCCTGGCAGAACTGCCCTATGTCTATCTGGGCTATTGGGTGCCGGGCAGTGTCAAGATGGACTACAAGGCGCGCTTCCGTCCCATCGAGGTGCTCCGGCCCGGCGGCTGGGTTCGCCTGGAGACGGGCGACTAACCCGCCTTAGCCGAGCGTCTTGCGCCAAATGGGCCAAAGCAACTTCTTGGCCTTCACGCGCACGCGGATCAGTCGGTGGTTTGAGGCGATGTAGAGGTGGCCGTCCGCACCGATCTCGCAGTTGGCCTCGGTCTGGTCAGCGTGGATCGTACCGATGTGCTTGCCCTGCGGCGTGTAGATGACAATGCCCTGCTTGCTGGACGCCCAGAGATTGCCGGCCGCATCCACTCGCAAGCCATCCCCGCCGCCCGGCCCGCTGACCGGATCGATGAACATGCGCTTGTCGGTCGGCCGCCCGGCCTTGTCCAAGGTGACCGCCAGCCAGTGGCCGCGATCCGCCTTGTCGGTCTTGTCGGTCAGATAAAGCGTGCGCCCGTCCGGCGACAGGCCGATGCCGTTGGGGTGCAGCGACTTGTCTATCAGGGTCAGGCTGTTGTCCGGCCCGATGCGATAGACGCCCATGTAGTCCATTTCGCGCAGGGGCGAATCCGGGCCGCCCTTCAGGCCGAACGGCGGGTCGGTGAAATAGATCGAGCCGTCTTTGGCCAGAACCACGTCGTTGGGGCTGTTGAAACGCTTGCCCTCAAAGTGTGAGAACAGAACCGTCTTGCGCTTGGTTTTGATGTCCATCACGCCCACGGTGCGCGTGCCGCTGTCGGCGTAGACGATGCCGCCGCGACCCAGGCACAGGCCATTGGTCCCCGGCTCAGCCAAGCCGGGGTCCGGAGCGCCGGCCCAGCCGCTGGGGTTCAGCCAGTCCGACCCGCCGTCTTTTTCGTTCCAGCGCCGGATGACGTTGGCACGCACGTCGGACGCCAGAATAAAGCCATCCGGCCCGCCGACCCAGACGGGGCCTTCGCACCAGGTGAAGCCGTCCAGCACCTGTTCCACCACGGCGTCGGCGTTGATCAGGGCGTCGAGCGCCGGGTCGAGCCTCTCCACCATGCCGACGATGGGGCGGTCGGCGGCTCGCGCTGAAACGGCGAAGGCGCCGGCCGCCATGCCCGCGACGACAGCGCGCCGGGACGGGATCATACGCGTGGGGAAAGACATCTGCGGCGCCTCGAATGGGTTGTGGTCAGTTGGGCTTGGGCGTCTGTCCGGGCCCAGGCGGCAGGTCGAGGATGGACTGGCGGCAGGCGGGGCTGAGCTTGTCCATGATCTTGCGCATGCAGGCCAAGGCCTCGTGCGGCGTCACCCCAGGGCACAGCGTAGCCGAATCCGTGGCGCAGGCCTTATGCATCGCCTGCACGGCCGCTTCCTGAGCGGGCGTGCGTCCGGGTGACGGCGGCGGGGTCTGGGCATTGGCCGCGCCGAAACCGGCGACGGCGACGACGAGGATCAAGGCGTTCAGCTTCATTTGAATTCCTCCCTATAGGCGGGACTCGAGGCCCGCTTAAGGTGAGCCTATCAGGAGCAGCGTCCGGCCGAAAGGCGCAGGCGCGAGGCGCCCTACTTCGGCCTGAAGCGTTTACTGGCCGGAAACCCCTTGGGCGCAAGTTTGCCTGATCCGGCGCGGCGGCCCAGCCAGTCGCGCCACTCGGGCCAGACGCGGGTCCGCCCTGCGGAGTCGATCCAGGCGGGCGATTCAGCGGCGAAGAAGGTCAGGGCGTCGCGTAAGCCGCCCTCCCTATAGGCCTGTAATTTCACACCCTTACCGCGCAGCATTTCAGGTAGTTCATTAAGCGCGAAGACCAGGATCTTGCCGTTGTCGCCGATCACGGCCAGGTGGTCGCCCACCGCCTCGAGGCAGAATGCGGCGCCGGTCTTATCCACCGTCAACACCTGCTTGCCGCCGCGCTTTGAGGCCAGGGCCTCGTCCTCCGGCAGGATGAAGCCGTAACCGGCCTTGGACGCGATCACCCGCTTGCGGCCCGCCTTGTGGGTGAACACCGACAGAATGCCTACCCGGTCGTCTAGTTCGATCATCAGCCGTAGGGGCTCGCCCATTCCCCGGCCCGAGGGCAGCTTATCGCAGGGCACGGTGAAGAACCGGCCGTCCGAAGCGAACACCAACAGCTTGTCGGTGGTCTCGCAGGGCACCAAGAAGGCCAGCTTGTCGCCTTCCTTGAACTTCAGCTCGGAGGGATCGTCCACCTTGCCCTTCTGGGCTCTGATCCAGCCGCGTTCGGACAGGATCACGGTGATAGCTTCGCGCACGATCATGGCCTCAGCCGCCGCAGCCGCATCGACCACCGGCGCCTCGGCGAAATCGGAGCGACGTTTGCCCAGCGTGGTATGCACGCCTAACACCTTTTGCACATCGCGCAGACCGACGGCGACTAGGCTCCACTGCTTCTTGTCGGAATCCAGCACCGCCTGAATGCCGTCGCGCTCCTCGGCCAGGGACGCGTGTTCGCGGCGGATTTCCATCTCCTCCAGCTTGGCCAACTGGCGCAGGCGGGTGTTGAGAATGGCTTCAGCCTGGATGTCGGTCAGGCCGAAGGCGGCGATCAGCTTGGCCTTGGGCTCGTCCTCAAAGCGGACAATGCGGATCACCTCATCCAGATTGAGGTAGACGATCAGCAGGCCTTCGAGGATGTGCAGGCGCGCTTCGATCTTGGCTAGGCGATGGCTGGCCCGCCGCACCAGCACCTCGCGCCGGTGCTCCAAAAAGGCCAACAGCGCCTGTTTGAGGGTCATCACACCCGGCGTGCCGCGCGCGTCCAGCACGTTCATATTGACCGGAAAGCGGGTCTCAAGGTCTGAGAGCTTGAACAGGCTCTCCATCAGGACTTCGGGCTCCACATTGCGCGATTTGGGCTCGATCACCAGCCGCACGTCCTCGGCGGACTCGTCGCGCACATCGCCCAGCAGAGGCGCCTTCTTGGCCTCGATCAGATTGGCCAGCTGTTCCACCAACTCGGCCTTGCGCACCTGATAGGGAATTTCCGTCACGACGATGACGTAGGTCCCGCGGCCCGTGTCCTCCGCCGTCCAACGCGCGCGGGTGCGCACCCCGCCCCTGCCCGTCTCATAGACCTCCCGCAGGGAGGCGCGGGGCTCCACAATGATGCCGCCGGTGGGGAAATCCGGCCCGGGGACCTTTTCCATCAGCTCGGCAATGGTCGCCTCGGGGCGCTGCAACAGCAGCAGACAGGCGTCGATCAACTCACCGGCGTTGTGCGGCGGAATGGAGGTAGCCATGCCCACGGCAATGCCTGAGGAGCCATTGGCCAGCAGATTGGGAAAGCCCGAGGGCAGGACGACCGGCTCGTGGTCCTCCCCGTCATAGGTGGCGCGAAAATCAACCGCGTCCTCGTCTATGCCGTCCAGCAGCAACTGCGCCGCCTCGGTCAGGCGGCACTCGGTGTAGCGCATGGCCGCGGCGTTATCGCCGTCGATGTTGCCGAAGTTGCCCTGGCCGTCCACCAGCGGATAGCGCTGGGCGAAATCCTGGGCCAAGCGCACCATGGCCTCATAGACGGCCACGTCCCCGTGCGGGTGAAACCGACCGATCACATCGCCCACCACCCGCGCGCACTTCTTGGCCGACCCGGCAGGGTCCAGCCGCATCAGGCGCATGGAATACATCAGCCGCCGATGCACGGGCTTCAGCCCATCGCGCACATCCGGCAGCGCCCGATTGGTGATGGTCGACAAGGCATAGGCCAGATACCGCCGCGACAACGCCTCGCTCAGCGGCTCATCGATGATCCGGTCGTTATCGTCGCCGCCGCCGGGGGGGAGAAGGGGTTGGTTCATGGGCTTTCGGAATCAGGCTTAACGCCTGATCTTACAGCCCGGCGCGCAAGGCGCACTGCCCTAAAGCCGCCCCGCCTCTCTCAACTTTTCGATCATCCAAACTCGCGCCGGGGGCAATGGCCGATTGAGTGGATTGAACACAAACTGCTCCAGGAAATGACCCGTCAGGTTCAGCCCCGCGTCGATGTCGCCCGCCCCCAGCCCCGCCTGCGCCCCAAGCAGGAACGGCGGCAGGGGCAGGAGCTTGTCCTTATAGGGCTCGCCCGCCGCGCGGCTGACGGCGCGGCCCGTGCGGGGGGAGACGTAGATCAGATCGTCCAGGGCGCCGGTGGCGGCGCAGCGGGTCAGGTCCAGGCCGAAGCCGAGGTCCTGCAATAGGCCCGCCTCGAAGCGCACGAATACCGCCGGCCAGTCCTGCACGGCGCTCAGGGCCGCGATGAAGGCCTCAAGGCCCAGGAAGGCGCCGGGATGCGGCTCGCGCTCAGGCAGGGCGCCGGCGGCCACGGCGGCGGCGGCGGACAGGCCCATCAGAGCGAGTTGGTCGTCGAACAGTGACGACGGCCCCTCGCCCACCGGCTCCAGGCTGGCGGAGCCCAGCTGTTCGGACAGGCGCGAGCGATAGCGCACGATCACCCGCGCGCCGGCCTGAAGGAAGGGTTTCATGCGGCGGGACGCGCCGCCGGCGATGTGGGCGGCGTGGCGGCCGTGTTCAGCGGTCAGCAGATCGACGATAGCCCCGGTCTCGCCGTGGACGCGGGCGGAGAGGACAAAGGCTTCGTCGTCCCATTCCATGTTCAGGACTCCCTTCCCCCTCGAGGGGGGTCCTCGCGCTCGTATACGAGCGCGTCGGACGGTTGGGGATGGGGGTGTTCGCGGTGCGGCTTACGAATAGGACGCAAGAGGCGAACCGCCTCAAACACCAACCCTTGAGCGTCGCGCGACCACCCCCATCCCTGCCCTTCCCCCCTTGAGGGGGAAGGGGCGCTAAAGCTAAACATCGAAATCCAGCCCCAAGTCCGAATAGAACCCCCGCTCCTCCGCCCAGTTTTCCTTGACCTTGACGTGCAGGAACAGGTGCACCGGCCGGCCGAGGATTTCGGCGAGGTCGGCGCGGGAGGCTTCGCCGATCCATTTCAGGGTCTGGCCGCCCTTGCCCAGGACGATGGGACGCTGGCCTTCGCGCTCCACATAGATGGTCTGCTCGATGCGCACGCCGTTGGTCTGCTCGGCAAAGGCGGTGGTCTCCACCGCCGCCGCATAGGGCAGCTCCTCGTGCAGGCGTAGATAGATCTTCTCGCGGGTGATCTCGGCCGCCAGCAAACGCTGGGGCAGGTCGGCGGTCTGATCTTCCGGATAGAGCCAAGGGCCGGCCGGCATGCGTCCGGCCAACTCCTGTTTCAGGTCGTCCACCCCCGCGCCGGTCGCGGCGGAGATCATGAACACCCGGTCGTAGATGTCGTCGGCGAACAGGGTGTGGGCGATGGACAGCAGGTTTTCCCGCTTCATATGGTCGATCTTGTTGATCGCCAGAATCGCCTTGCTCCCGGCGCCGCGCAGCCCCTCAATGATGGTCTGAACGTCAAAGGCCGCCCGCTTGTCCGCCCCCTGGGCCTCGCCCTGCTGGAACGCCCACTGGGCCTGGGCATCGACCAGATGCACGGTGACGTCCGCGTCCTGCGCCCCGCCCCAGGCCGAGCGAACCATGGCCCGGTCCAGCCGCCGTCGGGGGGTGAAGATGCCGGGGGTGTCGATCAAAACGATCTGGGCTTGGCCTTCCATGGCCACGCCCCGCACAGGAAAGCGGGTTGTCTGCACCTTCTGGGTGACGATGGTGACCTTGGAGCCGACCAGGCGATTGACCAGGGTGGATTTGCCGGCATTGGGCGCGCCGATCACGGCCGCGAACCCGGCCTTCTTAGCAGCTTCGCTCATCGTCCGGCCTCTCGCGCCAGCAAGGCCTGAGCCGCCAGCTTTTCGGCCGCCTGGCGCGACTTGCCTTGTCCGCCGGCCGGGGCAAAGCCCTCGACGGTGACTTCGATTTGAAACACCGGCGCGTGGGCCGGGCCTTCACGCGATACGATGGCGTAGGTGGGCAACGGCTTTTTCAACGACAGCGCCCATTCCTGCAGGGTGGTTTTCGGATTGGCCGCCTCCAGATCCAGCGGCTGGTCCAGGGCTTCACGCCAAAGATCGAGCACCACCGCCTTGGCCCCGTCAAACCCCTGGTCCAGGTAAACAGCGGCCAGCAGCGCCTCGCAGGCGTCAGCCAACACCGTATCATTGCTGCGCAGGCCCTGAGCCTTAGGCACGTCCATCGCCTCGGGCAAACCGGCTTGAACCGCGATCTGCGCGCACACCTTTCGGCTGACCAGATGGGCGTAATGCTTGGCGAGGATTTCCGGGCCGGCCTCAAGGTTCCGGCGCGACAACTCCTCGGCGATCACCAGCCCCAGGACACGGTCGCCCAGAAACTCCAGCCGCTCATTGTGCAGCACGCCGCTGCGGCCCTGGCCGAGCTTTGAGGCGTGGGTCAGGGCGCGGTCCAGCAAGGCGCGATCCTGGAAGCTCACGCCCAGGCGGCGCTCAAGGGCGGCGATTGCGGCGGCCCTGGAGCTCATTGAGACGGGATCAATGCAGGATGTTGAAGAAGCGACTCGGACGGGCGTTCATGACCCAGGTCCAGGGCTTGAACAGGGACGCACCCTTGCTCCAGGACAGCAGGACCAGCTCGGCCTTGCCTTCCAGGTTTTCCGCCGGGACGAAGCCCACCCCGTCGTTGTCGGGCGAGAAGCGGCTGTCCAGCGAGTTGTCGCGGTTGTCGCCCATGAAGAAATATTCGCCCTTGGGCACCAGGAACGGATGGTCGCTGTTTTCCGCCGGATCGTCTGGATTGACCTGATAGGTGGTGTAGCTCTTGCCGCTGGGCAGGGTCTCCACCAGCTTGTCCGCTTTCTGCTCGAAACCGCCGATATCGATGTTGGCGCTGCCAGAAAGCTTCTGAGGAATGGCCTGATCATTGATGAACACCGTGCCGTGGCGCACTTCCACCTTGTCGCCGGGCAGGCCCACCAGACGCTTGATGTAGTCCACTTTCGGGTCGCGCGGCAGCTTGAACACGATGATGTCGCCGCGTTTGGGCTCATGCATGAACAGGCGGCCGTGGGAAATCGGCGGGCTGATCGGCAGGGAATAGCGCGAGAACCCGTAGCTGAATTTGGAGACGATGATGTAGTCGCCTTCCAGCAGGGTCGGTTCCATAGAGGCCGACGGGATGGTGAAGGGCTGGAACAGCAGCACGCGCAGCACCAGCGCGATCAGCAAGGCATAGATAATGGTCTTGCCGATTTCGATCAGCTCGCCGGAAGCGCGCGTGCGAACCGAGGCCGATCCCGAATTGCTGGCGGTGGACATGAAAAACATTCTCTCAAATCAGCGCCGGCGTGTCGGGCTGGTGTCTTTGCTAGTCTGTCGGCGCGCGCGCGGCAAGCCGATGCACATGTTTAGGCGAGCCTGTTACTTCGAAGACGCGATGGCTTCGATGATCACCAAGGCTTGGGCATAGGGGTGATCGTCGGTCAGGCTGAGGTGAATCACAGCCGTCATCCCCTGCGGGATCAGGGCGTTCAATCGTTCGGCCGCGCCGCCGGTCAGCTGCAGGGTCGGTTTGCCGGAGGGCGCGTTGACCACGCCCATGTCGCGCCAGAACACCCCCGCGCGCATGCCGGTGCCGAGGGCCTTGGAACAGGCCTCCTTGGCGGCGAAACGCTTAGCGTAGCTGGCCGCGCGGTCGCCCTTGCGTTCGGAGCGGGCCTTTTCCACCTCGGTGAACACCCGCTCAACGAAGCGCGGACCGAACCGGTCCAGCACCGATTGGATGCGGCGGATGTCGGCCAGATCCGAGCCGATGCCCACGATCACGGCTGAGCCCAATTGAGATCGCGCGCCTCGTCCATCAGCGAGCGCATGCGGGCGATGGCGGCGGGCAATCCGACGAAGATCGCCTCGCCGATCAGAAAGTGCCCGATATTGAGTTCGGTCAGTTGCAGGATTTGCGACACTGGCCTGACGCTGTCGAAGTCGATGCCATGCCCGGCGTGCACCTCTAAGCCACGACGTGAGGCGTCGATGGCGGCTTCCTTCAGGCGGGCCAGCAGGCGGTAAGCCAAATCCTCGTGACCGGCCTTCACCGCTTCGCAATAGGCGCCGGTATGCAGCTCCACCACCTCGGCGCCCACGGCCTGGGCCATCTCGATCTGCTTGGGATCAGGTTCGATGAACAGGGACACCCGAATGTTCGCCTCGCGCAGACGCGCCACGACCGGGCCAATGGCATTGTGGCCGCCGACAACGTCGAGCCCGCCCTCCGTCGTGCGTTCCTCGCGCCGTTCAGGCACAAGGCACGCGGCGTGTGGCCGGTGATCCAGGGCTATGGCGAGCATTTCGGCGGTCACGGCCATTTCCAGGTTCAGAGGCCGCCCGGCCTTCTGGCAAAGGGCCGAAAGGGCGTCGATGTCCGCGTCCGAAATGTGCCTGCGGTCTTCGCGCAGGTGCGCCGTAATGCCATCCGCGCCAGCGGCGAGGGCGAGGCTCGCGGCCCGCAGCGGTTCGGGATGAGCGCCGCCGCGCGCGTTACGGATGGTGGCCACGTGGTCGATATTGACCCCGAGCCGCAGCCGGCTCATGCCGACAGCCTCCGGCTGCCCAGGCCCTCGATGGGCATGGCGGCCCTGATCTTGTCCGCCGGGGCCCGGTACAGGCGCTCAGCGCGGTCCAGGCGGCTGACCGTCAGCTTGTTTTGTAGGAATGTCGAGCTGCGCCGACCAGAAGACAGAACCAAGCGCCCCTCGCGCAGAGCCCCGGCCGCGCGAAATTCAGCGATCACGTCTTCGGCGTTCATGGAGCAGTCCTCGCACGTCGGTTCCCCGCTGGCTAACGCCGACAGGCTGGGCGCGCAAGGGCGGCAGCCGGGTTAGGAGATCACCCGGCCTTTAGAACAGCGATTTAGGTCCGAACTTATTGACGCCTCGCCCACCGGGCAGCGCGCCGAGAGCGATCAAACCGGCAAAAAGCGTCGCCAGCCCTGCCCAAAACCCCGTCCAGATCGAAGATGTAGCCTGGGCCACAGCCGTACATGTCGCAGCGGCCGCCAGTGGACCTAGCAAAATCCAGCCGCCGGAAGCGTTGAGGTCCTTAAGACGTCGAACAACTGTTCCGCGCAAGGCCTGTACGCTACCCACGACTGCAAGGACGCAAAACGTTCCGAATAGCCAAAAGATCAGTCCCGCTACGAAATGATCCCCCAGGACGCGCCGGGCCAGGGCGGTGAGCAGATAAAGGACCCCGGCGACCACAGCGCCCAGACTCAACCAGGCGCCCTGCACTGCGAGCAATATCCAGTATTCCCTTCGACTGGCACGGCCCGCCGTCCCCACGAAGATGGAATTCGGTACTTCGTTGATGAGACCCGACAGATCCTGGATTGTCTTGGCCTCTGGGACCCGGGCTCGGACCTCTTCCAGGCGCTCAGACGCAATCGCGTCACCGGTCCGACTTCAAAATGGCGTCCTTCGGAATCGATCAGCTTAAGGTCTTTTGGCGCACTCGGGTTAGCCGCACTGCATAGCCCGAGGCTCGACTTGTTGGAGCCAAACCAAACCGACGGCGGGTCCTGGCTTACAACCAGCACCGGATAGCTGATGTCAGCGGCCTCCATCGTCGCCGCCCTCCAGATCACGGGTCAGTGCGCCTGCTGCGTGGGCCGTTTCCACCGCCGCCCCCGACTTCAGCCTGGTCGGCGACCCATACCAAACCCGCTCGACGGCATTGAACCTCGGCTTTCCGCCAAAGCTCGTGTGAATCCGGCGATGGGTTTCCTTGTCCAGTGGATTGATGTTCCAACGCCGGTTCTTGATCGCGTCCGGGACGGCATTGCCCCAGCCACCCTGAGGAATGAACATATGATGGCCTTCCAGCCCGGGCTTGATGAAGGGGGCATTCTCAACGCCGCCAGGCTTGCGCAAGCGCTTGCGAACAGCGTCCCAAGTCATGGATGCTGGAAGTTGAACGCCGCCCTTTCTGAGCCCTCGCGCAAAACTGTCCTTCACTTCGTTGACGGCCAGCCTGCTCAAAGATTCCGCAGGATCAAGGTCCGCTAGTGCAAATCCCGCATCGACCGCCGCCATAGCGTAATTGCCGTCGTGCAGGTCCGCGAACGCCTCCCGGCCAGGCCCCCATACCGGTATTAGGGACTCCACGAATCCCGGATGTTTGGAAAAATCGATCCCAAGGGGATGCTCCACGGGACCTTCCGGGGCCTTCTGCGCGCTACGGGGTATTGCCGACACGGTTTTGCTCCTCAATGACAGGTTGAGGAAGGGTGGCAAAGGCCTCTCCGCGCCGCAAGAACAAAATCGGAACTATATGCAGAAAGCCGGCTAATGCCTCACATCGATCACCGCATAGCGATCTGCGTACAACCGTCGCCATTCAGGGCTCGACTCCAGCAGGGGAACTAGCGGGCTGGAAGGCGACAGGAAGGTCCAGGTTATGCCGTAGTCCTGCACAGCCTTGGCCAAAGCGGCCTTGTTCGGCCGCATGATGGCGTCGTAGCGGGCGTTGAACTCGTCGCCGAACATGTCTGTGCGCCCATCGATGAAGGTCTTCACCCCCCGGAAGATCAGATAGCCGCCGAGGTCATAGCTGTTCAGCACCGGCTGGCGGCGGAGCGTTTGCGGGACGTGCGCCAAGGCGCTCACCGGAGATACTGCGCTATCGCCGGATGTCGCCGGCAGCATCAGCCTACCCGCCAGCAGCAAGGCGGCGGCCAGGACGGCGCAGACAGTCGCCAGGCCGACGGACTGGGCTGGGGCGGGTTGCGGCGCTTTGCGCTGCCCGATCAGCTCGGCGATCAACGGCGCTCCGATCAACACGAGCAATGTCTCATGCCGCACATGACCGAGGGTCATGTAAAGCAGGACCAGCAGCAGGATCAGGCGGATCGGCGGGACCTTCACCCCGCGCGACAGCAGGATATAGAGCCCGGCCAGCAGCGCGATTTCGACCGGGGGCAGATGCTGGAAGTCAGGGCTGCGCCATTCCACGATGCTGGCCAGGCTGCCCATGGCGCCCAATTTCAATGGGAACAGCAGGCCTTCCAGGCCGTGGGGCGTCAGCAAGGCGGCAAGGCCGGAGCCCACCCCGAAAAGGCCCCAGTCCTTCACCGTTGCGCGCCAGGCCTTAGGCTCGGCGATCAACGCCTCCAGAGCGAAGGGGCAGATCAGGGCTAAGCCGAACAGGAAGCTGCCGTGCGCATTGGCCCATAAGATCATCAGAGGCAGCCACCAGAGCGACGGCGCTTTGTTGCCGGCCCGCGCATCCAGCAAAGCGCCGGTCCACAGGACGAGAAACGGTAGGGCCAGGAAATGGGGGCGGGCCAAAAGATTGGGCGCGAGGCATGCGGCGACCAAGGCCAGGCCCAACACCGCACCAATAGGGTCGAGCCATCGGCCAAGCCGTTGCGCCGTCAGGCCGATCGTGGCCGCAGCCGCCGCCCCGGTCAGCCCCACAACACCGGCCCATCCTTCGGCGCGAAAGGCCAGGGCCATCACCACTTCCGACAGCCACTCGTGGGTGTCCCAGGGCTTGCCGGTGAAGGTAAAGCTGAAACTATCGGTGTGGATCACCTGATGGTGGTCGAGCATCCATTGGCCCGCGGCCACATGCCAATAGCTGTCGCCATCGCCCAGGACCTGCGGCGCGAACAGCGCCACGAGCAAGGCGAGAAGCGCAGGTATCGCCACCAACGCTGCATTAGCGGCCGCCCGCCTATCCAATTGAAATGCCACCCGCCGCCTCGCGTCTGCCTTTAGGCAAAGACGGAAGGGCGATTTGGCTAAGGATTGGCTAAATTCCCGCCCTAGCCCTTGGCGCGGTCCACGTCTTCCACTGCCGGGCAAGCCCTCAAGGCGGCGGCGATGTGGGTCAGGTGGCGCGCATCACGCACCTCAAGCTCGAACTCCGCGTCGAAGAAATCCGCCTGCCGACGCTGCATGGACAGGTTGACGATATTGCCGCCCGCCTCGCCGATGATGGTGCAGGCTTGACCCAGCACGCCCGGCGCGTTGCGGATGGTGGCCACCAGACGCACGGCGGAGATCGTCGCCTGCTCGGCCAAGGCGGTCCAGTGCAGGTCTCGCCACAGACCCTCGCGGTCCTCGTACTGGGCGAGGGTGGCGCAATCGATCACATGGACAGTGATGCGCCCTTCCGGCTCGGTGATGCCCACGATGCGATCACCCGGCGTGGGGGTGCAGCATTCGGCGAAATGCAACTTGGCGCCCGAGCCCAACCCCGCGCCCCGCACGAACAGGCGCGCATCCGGCCCATCCTGGATTCGGCGCCGGGCCGTGGCGGCGGCATGCTCGTCAGCCTTCAGGCCCGGAAACACCACCTCCAGCACTTGATCGGCCGGCGCGCGGCCTCGGCCTACGGCGACAAACAGCTCTTCTTCAGTATTTACGCCGAAACGATCCAAAGCTGGGCGTAGGGACACCTCGCTGCGCGATTTTCCGGCCCGGGCAAAGATTTCATCAATGGATGCGCGCCCGATCCGGCCGAATTCCTCCCGTTCGCTTTGGCGGATATGGCGACGGATCGCCGAGCGGGCGCGGCCGGTCACCGTCAGCGAGCGCCATTCAGGCCAGGCCATGGGCTTGGCGCCGCGAACAATCTCGACCACGTCGCCGTTCTGCAAGGTGGTCCGCAGCGGCCGCAGTTCTCCGTTGACCTTGGCGCCGACCGTCGTGTCGCCCACGTCGGTGTGGACGGCATAGGCGAAGTCCAAAGGCATGGCCCCGGTGGGCAAGCTGATCAACTTTCCCTTGGGCGTGAACACGAACACTTGGTCGAGGAACATCTCCAGCTTGGCGTGTTCCACCAGATCCTCGGCGTCCCCGCCGTTCTCCAGCACCTGCACCAGTTGGCGCAGGTTGTTCAGGGGATCGCGCCCTCCGTCCGCCTCCGCCGCCTCGGCGTCAAAGCCGTAGGAACGGTCCTTGTAGCGCCAGTGGGCGGCCACGCCCTCCTCTGCCACCCGGTCCATCACTTCCGTGCGGATCTGCAGCTCGATGCGCATGCCGCGCGGGCCTACCACCGTGGTGTGCAGCGAGCGGTAGTTGTTGCGCTTGGGTGTGGAGATGAAATCCTTGAAGCGCTCAGGCACGCTGGACCAGGCCCGGTGAACGACGCCCAGGGCCTTGTAACAATCGTCCTCGGTGTCGACGATCACGCGGAAGGCGTAGATGTCCGACAGCTGCGAGAAGCCGATCGATTTGCGCTGAAGCTTTCGCCAGATCGAATAGGGGTGCTTTTCGCGGCCGAACACCCGGGCCGGCACGCCCGCCTCCTCCAGGCGGCTGGACACTTCGCCGCTGACAATAGCCACGGCCTTACCCTGCGAGGCGCGCAGGGCCTCCAGTCGCCGCACAATGGCGGTGCGGGCGCGCGGATTGATCTGAGCGAACGCCAGCTCTTCCAGCTCGCTACAGATCCGGTGGCATCCGATGGCGCGAGCCAGCGGAGCGTAGATGTCCAGGGTCTCGCGCGCGATGCGCTCGCGCTTGGCTTCTTTGGCCAGGAAGTTGAGGGTGCGCATATTGTGCAGGCGGTCCGCCAGCTTGATCATCAAGACCCGCACGTCGCGCGAAATCGCCAGGATGAATTTGCGCAGGTTCTCGGCCTGCCGCAGATGCTCCTCGTTGAGCTCCAGCCGCGAGAGCTTGGTCACCCCCTCCACCAGCTCGGCAATTTCCTGGCCGAACAGCTCAGCGATATCGGTCTGGCTGGCGGCCGTGTCCTCGATTACATCGTGCAGCAAGGCTGAACAGATGGTCGCGGTGTCCAATCGATAGTCGGTCAGAATGCCGGCCACTTCGATCGGATGGGCAAAATACGGGTCGCCGGAAGCCCGGGTCTGGCTGCCGTGCATGCGCATGGCGTAGACGTAGGCCCGGTTGAGCAGGTTTTCATCTGCGGTGGGGTCGTAGCTCTTGACCCGTTCAATCAGTTCATACTGACGCAGGAACTTGGGCCGCACCGGCGGCGTCTCTTCAGCGTCGGTCAGGTACGGCGACTCGACCCCGCCGATCGGAAATGCGGTCGCCGACTCTGCATCGTCCAAATCCGGATCGCCGAGGGCTTCGGTCGTGATGACCTCTGCGACGGCTGGGTCCGGCGCTTCGATGGTAAGCGGTTGTGCCCTGGGGGGGCTCAGTAGCGCTCTTCCTGCCCGCCGTCGCGGTCGCTTTGCAGGGCGCGCACAAGCTCTTGCTCGCTCATGTGCATGTGCTGGGGATCTGACAGCAAGGCCAGGGTCTCGGCCTCTTCCTCCGCTTCGGAACGCTCGTCGACGCGTTGCAGGGTGCCGATCAGGGTTTCCTTCAGGCCGTCCGCATCGATCACGTCGTCGGCGATTTCGCGCAGAGCCACCACGGGGTTCTTGTCGTTGTCCCGGTCAACCATGATCTGAGCGCCGGCCGACACAGCCCGGGCGCGATGCGCCGCCAGCAATACGAGGCTGAAACGGTTGGGAACCTTCTCGACGCAAACTTCGACAGTGTCGCGGGCCATGGAGTCTCTCAAAACGGCTGAATTGCATAGGATAAGGCGCTTGGGCCTCGCTTGCAATGTTGGCCTTCGTCTAAATGGTGATTGGCCGCGCGTCGCGCCCGATAGCGGCCGTTGCGGCGAGCGCCTGGGCGCTCTGGCCTAGAACGGGGTGCACCCAATCCGGCGCAATTTGCGCCAAGGGCCCCATCACGAAGTAGCGCTCGGCCGCGCGGGGGTGGGGCAAGGTCAACTCGGGCGTTTCACGCACGATCCGACCGCATGCGATCAGATCCAGATCCAGCACACGCGGACTGTTACGGGCCCCACCTCGCACGCCGAACCGAACCTCCAGGCCTCGCAGCGCCGTTAAAATCGCCAGCGGCGAAAGCGATGTATGGACCAAGGCTACGCCATTGAGAAAGGGTGGATCATTCGGATCGGGCCAGGCCGCCGAGCGCCACCACGCCGAGCGGCAAACAACCTGCAGATCCAGCCCGGCCAGACCCAGGATCGCCGCATCCAATTCGGCCGCTACAGACCCGTGTGCGCCAGGGAGATTGCCGCCCAGGGCCAGCACGGTTAGATCGTCGGTATTATCACTCCAAACCTCTTTCATTCAGGATTTCATAGCCTCATGGCATTTTACCCGACGGACAAAATTGCTCTGTTCATTGACGGCGCCAATCTCTATGGAGCCGCCAAAAACCTCAATATTGATCTCGATTACAAGAAGCTGATCGACGAATTTCAAAAGCGAGGCATTCTAATACGGGCCTATTATTATACAGCTATCGTCGAAGATCAGGACTACTCCCCCATCCGGCCCTTGGTGGACTGGTTGGACTACAACGGCTTTACCGTCGTCACCAAGTCAGCCCGGGAATATACCGACGCCAATGGCCGCAAACGCGTGCGCGGCGGCATGGAGATCGAAATCGCCGTCGATATGATGGCCATGGCCGACCACGCCGACCATCTGGTGCTGTTTTCGGGAGATGGCAACTTCCGCCGTCTGGTCGAAGCGATCCAGGCCAAGGGCGTCCGCGTGACAGTAGTCTCCACCATGAAGTCCCAGCCGCCCATGGCGTCGGACGACCTGCGACGCCAAGCCGATACCTTCGTCGATCTGCAAGATCTGGCCTCGATCATCGGGCGGCCGCGCAATTCGACCATGCCCCGTTTCCTGCAACCGGCGCCGAGCGAGGACGATGACGACTGAAACGGCGGCCGAGCCCCCGCGCGACTGTCCGATTTGTCCGCGCCTGGTGGACTATCGACGGCAGAATCAAAAGATGGAGCCCGGTTGGTTCAACGGACCCGCGCCGTCCTTCGGCGATCCGCAGGCGCGGCTGCTGGTGCTCGGATTGGCGCCGGGGCGCGGCGGGGCCAACCGCACGGGCCGACCGTTCACCGGCGATTTCGCAGGCGTGCTGCTGTACGAGACCCTGATCAAGTCGGGCTTCGCGACCGGCCGATACCAAGCCAGACCTGACGATGGCCTTCAGCTGATCGACTGCATGGTGTCCAATGCCGTGCGCTGCGCGCCGCCCGGCAATCGCCCTCTACCGGCTGAGGAAGCGGCTTGTCGTCCGTTTCTTCAGGCCCGATTGGCCGCCCTCCCCCGTCTGAAAGCCATTGTCACCCTGGGCGACGTGGCCCGGCGCAATGTGCTCAAAACCCTCGGCTTAAAAGGTTCGGCCGCTCCGCCCGGTCATGGCGTGCAGTATCAGGCCGGACCGTATCGGCTGTTCAACAGTTACCACTGCTCACGCTTGAACACGAACACAGGCCGGCTGACCCCCGCCATGTTCGAGGCGGTATTCGCCGAGGTGCGGGCTTATGTGGACGGAATTTAGAACCGCACCCGCCAACTGGCGTCCACGCCCATGGCCACGGGGGCGCGGGCCTGGTTTCCCGGCTGGCGGATCACCGCGCCTTCAAACCTGAGCGACCCTGCATCCCCAAGGTCCTTGTCTGTGGCCAGCCTCAGGTCCACCTGTCGACCGGAGGGCGCGACGCTCACTTGGCGGGCGGAATAGGTAAAGCCGCTAGTCTCATAGACATCGGGGACATCGGGCAAGATCGCTTGAAAACTGCCGCCTTCCATCCGCAACGGCTGGGACAGGGATAGCTCCACGTCCGAACAGATCACCGTAAAGCCGCGACATTCGCTGTCGAGCGCCATGCGCCAAGACGAACTCCAGGCGGCGCTGGGCAGAGACAGCAGTTGTCCGGCGATCTGGGTGCGCCCAAGGCTGACATTGCCATTGACGCTGTACCCTCCGCCCAGGGGCCATGACTGGCTCAAGGTGAGAAAGGCCGTCTTTGAAGGCAGCGCCAAACCGGACTGCGCGGGCAGATAGGAGCCGAGCGGACCCAGGGGCTCGACCAGCTCGCCAATAGTCAAGGCTCCAACGCCCGGTCCCATTTTCAACTGACCGGTTGCGCGCAAATAGCTCGACCCCGTCCAGACCCGTGTTCGGTCCGGCGACAGCCGCTGACCCGCCCCGGCCTCTGTTGAGACGGTCAAGACGCCCTGGGTGAAGTCGGCGCGGAAGGCGTGGTCGGGCTGCGCCAAGGCGGTGAAAGGATCGACCGAGGGCGAAGAAAACGGGTTCGCCACCCCGGCTCCACGCCAGGTCATCAAGGTCACCGGGCCATTGCGGTAGGTCAGGGTCACGTCCCCGCCGCCCGTCGGTGGTTTCATCCAGCGGAATCGCGTGCTGGGATCGGGGGCGGACTCGTCGGGCAGGCTCGCCGTCAACTGCAAGCGGCCGGACGCGAAGGATGGGATTTCGACATCCGTGCGTTCAGGCATGGCCGAGGACGCCACGCCCACAACCGAAAAGCCGCCGGCCCGATACAGGCTGCCGACATTGATCGCGAACAATCGATGATAGGCGTCCAGGCCAACGGATTTCAGCGACCGGCTGCTGGCGATGGCGTCGCCAAAGGCCGAGGTCACATAGACGCCCGGCGTGTTGTTCACCCCCACGGGCGCGCCCACGGAGCTCGGCACGCTGAGCGTTCCAATCGGCGCGAAGGCCTGGGATAGGTTCAGGACGCCTTCGCCATAGACGGAATCCACGCCCGTGGCCCCGGCGTCCGTGGCCGTGGTGAACAGGATGTTCAGGGCCTGTCGTCCCGTCAGGTTCGGAAAGGTCTGGAGCAGCAGCGCCAAGGCCCCGGCGACCACTGGCGCGGAGAACGAGGTGCCCGATCCCTGGATGCAACTGGTGGCCGAGCAATTTGTGACCAGATTTTCGCCTGGCGCCGCAAGATAACCAGTGGCAGCGGTTCCAGCCTTGTTCGAAAAGCTGGACAAGGCGCCCGACGAATTGGTGGAACCCACGGCGACAACCGAGCCCTGAAACCGGGGGTCGACAGCGTACATGCCGGGATAGTCGGGATTGGCTGCAGAATCGTTGCCGGCCGAAACGGTCACAATCAACCCGGCGTTCACCGCCTGAAGCAGAGCCGCCTGAAACGCGTTGTTGTCCTGGCCGGGCCCCCCGACAGACAGATTGATGATCTTGGCGCCGTGGGCGATGGCGTACTGGATGCCTGTGGCCAAGACGTTATCGTCGAAGCAGTTCGTTGAACCCGTACAGCCGGTGGACTGGTCCGCGCGAATGGACAGGATCGTCGAGCCATAGGCCACCCCCACCGTGCCCGCTCCATTGAAGTTGGAGGCGATGACACCGGCGATGAAATTGGCGTGGCTGTCTGTGCCGACGGGCTGATTGCGGCCCGGCAGGACGTCTGTGGACAGGCTTGAGACGACGCCGCTCAAGTCCGGCGTATTGGGATCCACGCCGGTGTCGACCAGCGCGATCGTGACCCCTGCGCCGGTGGCGTAGACGGCGTAGGCGGCATCGGCGTGGATTGCGCCCAGAGCATAGTTTTTCTTAAATTCGGCGCTGGAGGCGCTGGGTCCCGGCGGCGGCGGGGGTGGAGCCGGCGGGGATGGAGGACTGGGCGGACTGGATATGTTCGTCGAAGGCGACGATCCTCCGCCCCCGCCGCCCGCACAGGCAACCGCGCTTAATGCCGCTACGGTGATCAAAACATGCCGGCCGATCTGGTCGACCGCGGCCCGATTGATCATCCACCGCTCCCCTCAAAGGCGTTCGGTAACATCGTCTGGTCTGATGGCGACTCTGTGGCGATCCGCGCCAAACGCCAAGCAACCTTTGGATCAGCCTTTGTCGCGCATAAGGCGGCCCTGTTGGCGCTTCCAATCACGCTCGGCAGTCGCTTCGCGCTTGTCATGCACCTTCTTGCCCTTGGCCAGGGCCAGCTCCAGCTTCACAAAGCCCTTGTCGTTGAAATAGAGTTTGGTGGGGATAAGGGTGCGTCCATCGCGTCGGACTGCGCCGAGCAACTTTTCGATTTCGCGCCGGTGAAGCAGCAACTTACGGGGCCGGCGCGGCTCATGATTGAAGCGATTGGCGGGCCCGTATTCAGGAATGTGAGCGTTGACCAGAACGATCTCCTGCCCCTCGGTCGCGGCGTAGGACTCCGCGATGTTGGCGCGGCCCAGGCGTAGGGCCTTCACTTCCGTCCCGGTCAAGACCAGTCCCGCTTCGAAAGTGGACTCAAGGAAATAGTCGAATCGGGCCCTGCGGTTCTCCGCAATCAGTTTGGCCACTAGCTCGCCTCGGCCATAGCGCCCATGGCTTGGTCCAGCGCGACCAGAATTGAGGGGCGTACATCCTCGTCGCAAGGCGTAATCGGCAAACGGGCGTCTTCTCGGCAAAGGCCCAAATGGGCCATGGCGAACTTCGTGGGCGCTGGTGAGGCGTCATAGAACAGCGCCTTGTGCAGGTTGATCAGGCGATCCTGTAACGCGAGGGCCGTCGGCCAGTCGCCCGACAGGCAGGCCTGCATGAACCTTGCGACCGGCTGGGGCGTCACATTGCAAGTGACGGATATGCAGCCGTGTCCGCCGTGGGCCATATAACCCAGGGCGGTGGGATCATCGCCCGACAGCAAGGCGAAATCCTCCGGGCAAGTCAGACGCATGATGCTGGCGCGTGATAGGTCGCCTGTGGCGTCCTTGATGCCCGCGATATTGGGCAAGCAGGCCAACCGTGAAACCGTGTCGTTGGCGATGTCCACGCCCGTGCGGGAAGGCACATTGTACAGAATAACCGGCAGCTCCACCGCGTCGTTGATGGCGGCAAAGTGTCGATAGAGGCCTTCTTGGCTCGGCCGATTGTAATAGGGCGCCACCACCAGCGCCCCGTGGGCCCCGACCGCCTTGGCGTGCCTGACCAGATCGATGGCTTCTAAGGTGGAGTTAGAGCCCGCCCCGGCGATGACCGGAACGCGTCCGCGCGCTGTGGCGACGCACAGCTCCACCACGCGCCGGTGCTCATCGTGGCTAAGCGTAGCCGTCTCCCCGGTGGTCCCGACCGGGACCAAACCATGGACCCCGGCGGCGATCTGGCGCTCGACAAGCCTGACAAAGGCCTCTTCATCCAGAACGCCATCGCGAAAGGGAGTAATCAGGGCGGGAATCGCGCCCTTGAAGAAAGGTTCGGACATGGCGTGCAATTAGCTGTGATGCTGCGCCGCAGATCGTTGCGGCCGTGATTTGACTGGACAATATGGCCGCGCGCGGCCGGCAGGCAACAGTTAGGCTCGTCAATAAGCCTCTGGGCGAGTCGAAATAAGGCGGAGTTGAGCGTGTTCTTTTGGTCAAAGGCAGCAACGGCGGCGGCATTGGCGACGATGCTGAACAGCGCCGCCATCGCCCAGGCGCCTCCTGCCACCGATACGGCCAAGCCCGACGTCGCGGTTTCGGGTCTGTCGGCCCCCCAGCCCTTGGCGCCCCAGGACGCGGACTGGCTGCGTCGCGGCGTGGCCGCCGCCAAGGCCGGCGATTTTGCCGGGGCCCAACTGGCGCAAAGCAGCATCGTCCATCCGGTTGCGCGCAAAATCATGCTGTGGGCCATGATCGACACCATGCCGGATCGGCTGGGGTTCGCCCAGTTGGACGCCGCCCGCAGTGACCTAGCGGGATGGCCGCGCAAGAACAGCCGACAGTTGGCCGCTGAAAAGCAGATCGAGAACGCAGGCCTGGGTCCACAAAAGACAATCGACTGGTTCAGTGGCGCCGAACCGATGTCTCCCGAAGGCGCCATGGCCCTTGCCGCAGCCTATCAGGCGGCCAATCGGCCGGCCGACGCCCAAGCTCTGGTCCGCCACGTCTGGCGGGAGAAGTCGTTCGAGGCGGACGCCCAGCGCACCATGCTTGCCCGATTTGGCGCCCTGCTGACCATGGACGACCACATCCGCCGCGCCGACACCCTGCTATTCGGTCAGCAAGGCCCCGCCGCCCGAGACATGGTCGCGCTTTTGCCCCCCGACCAACAGGCCATAGCCAATGCCCGCATCGCTTTGCGATCCAACTCGGGGAATGCCGACGGCCTTTATGCGGGGGTCACATCCAGCAACCCGCACGATCCGGGGCTGGCCGTAGAGCGCGCGCGCTGGCTGTTGCAGCGGGGCGACGGGCTGCTGGCCCTGCCCCTCCTGGCTGATTTTCCCGCCGATCCCGGTCAGGACGCCGCCGACCGCGTCTGGGGCATCCGCCGCCAGCTGGTGAACACGGCCCTACAGGCGGGTGATTTTTTGAGCGCCTACCGTGCAGTGGACAAATACGGCCTGCCGCCCGGCGCCAACGCCGCAGACGCGGAATTCCTCGCAGGATGGATCGCCCTGACCCGGATGCACGACCCCGCCCTGGCTGACCAGCGTTTCGCCGCCCTGACCAAGATCGGCGCCTCGCCGATCACCTTGGGGCGGGCCTATTACTGGCGGGGGCGGGCTAAGGAAGCTGCGGGCGACGCCGCGGGGGCCAAGGCCCAGTACGCCCTGGGCGCACGCTATCCCACCGTCTTCTACGGCCAACTGGCGGCCGCCAAGTCCGGCATGACAGAGCTGGCCCTGCCTAAAGACCCCCAGCCCAGCGACGAGGATCGCGTTCGCTTTGAAAGCCGCGAGATCATCCAAGCCGCGAAGATCGCCGCAAACGCGGGCCTTTCAAGCCTATTCGATCTGTTCGTCATCACTGCCGCCGACACCTTGCCCAACGCGGAAGAATGCGCCCTGTTGGTCGATCTGGCGCGGGCCTATGGCCAACAGGACCTGTCCATGCGCGCCGTCCGTTTGGCCGCGCAGCGCGGGTTTATCCTGCCCGAACGCGGCTACCCCCTGCGCACCCCACCGGAGTCCGCCAGCGTGGAGCCGGCCATGGTGCTGGGCATCGTGCGACAGGAGAGCGGGTTTGATCCGCATGTTCGCTCCGGCGCCGGGGCGCGAGGCATGATGCAACTGATGCCGGGCACGGCCAAGATCATCGCGCGCCGCGAACGGATGCGCTTCGCCCCCGCCCTACTCGATGACCCAGACTACAACATGACCCTCGGCACCAGCTTTCTCGGGTCCCTGGTCAATGAATTCAGCGGGTCCTACTTGATGGCCGCCGCAGCCTACAACGCAGGGCCCGGCCGTCCCACCCGTTGGATCGGCGCCTGTGGCGACCCTCGCACCTCATCGACCGATCCGGTGGACTACATCGAGTGCATCCCCATTTCGGAAACGCGCAACTATGTCATGCGCGTGCTGGAAGGCATGCAAGTGTACCGAGCACGCCTGGCCGGAGGGCGTGCGCGCCTATCCTTGGCCACTGACCTTAAGCGCGGCGGCTACGGCTCGGCGGCTCAAGCCTCCGCTGCAGCAACCATCGACTCCGTTTTGGAGGGCTCGCTTGGCGCCGCCGCTGATTCGGATGCGGCCGTCGTCGCTTCAACGCCCGTTCCAAACCCGCCCGAAATCATCAAACTCAATCCCTGGCATGAGGATCACCCCGAGCGGGTCAGCCCAAAAAGCCGCAAGGGCAAGATCAGGGCCCAGCACGGCAAAGCCCACGAGGCCGCCCGCGCCCATTCCAAGCACGTTGGCGGCCGTTCCGGCGGGGGCCGCAAGCGGCGTAAATAGGCCGCGATGCTTTACCGCGCGCCCAAGGCCCCCTAATGCCGGGGCATGAGTTCGCACACGCCCGTTCTGGCCCCAGAGGCATCGATCGCCCGCACCACGTCCTGGGCCGACTATGCGCTGGTTGACAGCGGCGACGGACGCAAGCTGGAGCGTTACGGGCCCTATCATGTGGTTAGGCCTGAACCTCAGTGCCTCTGGACCCCGCGCCTCACGCCGGAGCGGTGGGATGCGGCTGATGCGATTTTCGATCCCACCGACGAGGACGAAGCCGGCCACTGGCGGTTTCTCGATCAGCCCCGAGACACCTGGCCCCTCAAGTGGGGCGATGTCGCCTTCAAAGGCCGCTTCACCAGCTTCCGCCACCTGGCCTTTTTTCCGGAACAGGCGGCCAATTGGGCTTGGCTGCGGGAGCGGGCCGTATCCCTGCCCGGCATGCGGGTGCTGAACCTGTTCGGCTACACAGGGGTGGCCAGCCTCGTCTGCGCCGCAGCAGGCGCGGCGGTGACACATGTCGACGCATCCAAGCGTTCGGTGGGCTGGGCGCGAGAAAATGCGGAACTCTCACGCCTGTCAGACCGTCCGATCCGTTGGCTGTGCGAGGACGCGCGGCGATACGTCCAGCGCGAGGTGCGCCGCGGGGCGAAATACGACGGCATTATCCTCGATCCGCCCAAGTACGGCCGCGGCCCCGGCGGCGAGGTCTGGCGGTTGTTCGAAGATCTCCCGGAATTGATCAAACTGTGCGGCCAGCTATTGTCGGACAAGGCCAGCTTTGTGTTGCTCAACGCCTATGCCGCGCGCATCTCCGGCCTAGCCCTGGCGCATCTGCTGAGTGAGCACGTCGGCGAACGGGGCGGACGCATCGAGTGGGGCGAGCTGGCGCTGCAGGAGGAAGGCGACGGCCGGGAGATCGGCTTGTCGTTCTTCGCCCGTTGGACGGATCAACGGCCGTGAGCAGCCGGTCGATCAGTTCATTGACCAATCCCACCGTCAAAGCGGTCAGGGCTCTGCATTTGCGAAAGGAACGTGAGGAAAGCGGCCTATTCCTTTCTGAAGGCTTGAAAATTGTGGTCGATGCTGTGGACCTAGGACACGCCCCCAAGGTGCTGATGTTCGGTCCAGAGGCCGTCGGCCACCCGCTGTTAAACCGCTGCATCGAGGCCACATCTCGGGCGGGTGGAGAGGTGATAGAAGTCACCCGCGAGGTCCTCGAGAAGGTTTCAAAACGTGATAATCCACAAGCTGTACTTGCTGTTTTTTCACAGTTATTCACTCCGCTCTTGAGCTTAAATCCGGCCGACGCGCCCTGCTGGGTCGCCCTGCAGGCCGTGCGCGATCCGGGCAACCTTGGCACGATCATTCGCACGGCCGATGCGGCCAGCTGCGGGGGTGTGATCTTAGTCGGCGATTGCTGCGACCCCTATTCGGTGGAAGCCGTGCGCGCCACCATGGGGTCAGTGTTCGCGGTGAAAATCGTCAAGGCCAGTCCCGATGAATTCCTCGCCTGGCGCACGTCCTGGCCGGGTTCGGTGGTCGGCACCCTGCTGAGCGCCACCACCGATCACCGCGCCGCCGACTATCGCCAGCCGGCCTTGATCCTCATGGGCAATGAACAGGCCGGCCTGTCCGCCGACCTGGCCGCCGCCTGCGATGTGAACGTGAAAATTCCCATGCGGGGTCGCGCCGATAGTTTGAATCTCGCGGTGGCCACCGGGATCATGATCTACACCGTCACGCCTTAGCGAAGGAGCCAAACATGCCCTACTGGTTCATCGCCCTATACCTGCTGCACATCGGCGCCGGGCTCTATTGGATGGGCTCCAGCTTCCTGGTCGCCCAGGCCAAGGGCAAGGGCGCCGAAACTCAGTTCCGGCCTCAGATGATCGCCGCCGGCCTGACCATCGCCTTGGGCGCATTTCTATGGCGCCGGATGCATCCGGACGGCTTTGGCAAGATGGAAGGTCTGTTGGCCCTGGGCGCGATTTGCGCGCTTGCCGCCACCGGGGTTCAAGGCGCCTTGGTCGGCGGCTCGCTGCGCAGACTGCGCCAAGGCGTGATGGACCAAGACAGGGGGCGCATGCGGATCCGCCTTGGCCACCGCATCGCAGCCGCCTTATTGGCGGTCGCCCTGCTCAGCATGGTCGGCTCCTACCATGTCTAAGTCCCACGCGGCTTAGCGCGCGTGGTCGGCGGCGCGGCCAAGGGGTCTTCCGGCCAGGGATGCTTGGGGTAGCGCCCGCGCAAATCCGCGCGCACAGCCTTCCATGAGCCACGCCAGAAGCCGGGCAGGTCCCGGGTGACCTGGATGGGCCGTCGCGCGGGCGACAACAGCACAAGGGTCAGCGGAACCTGTCCTCCTGCCAACGTAGGGTGCTGATCCAGCCCAAACAGCTCCTGCACGCGCACCTCGCCGCTGGGACCGCCCTCGGCCGCATAGTCAATGCGAACCCGGGTTCCCGTGGGCGCCGTCCAGCTGTCAGGCGCCATCGAATCCAAGACTTTGAGCTGAGCCCAATCCATTTGACCGCGAAGGGCCTCATCCAGCGCTCCGGGCGAAACGTCGGACAGGGCGCTCTTGCCTGCCAGTAAGGGCGCGAGCCACAGGTCCATTGTTTGGCTCAGAACCCCGTCTGAAAAATCCGGTCCGTCGCCTGTCAGGCTGCGCAAGAAATTGCCGCGGCGACGTAGATTTTGCGTCGCCTCGCCCCAGTTCAGCGCCCCGATTCCATCTGACTTTGCCTGGGTTAGCAGCGCCGCAACAACAAGCGCCGGTTCGGGATTTTCAATCGGCCGGTCCGCCAACACCAATCGATCCAAGCGCAGGCGACGACGGGCGCGCCATCGGCCCTTGTCGTCGGTTTCCAGACTGTCCTCTTGCACCAATCTGTCGGCAAAGGCTTGCAGAAGCGCCGCCTCCTCAATCGGCGCGGCCAGCAGCACCCGGTCACGCGCCTCACCGCCCCCCAAATCGCCCACCGCCAACCAGGGTTCGCGCGCCAGGGCGTCGGCAGGGTCCAACTGCACGCCTCGACCTGACGCCATCTGGAATTGGCCAAGGGAACCGCGCGCCTTGGCGATGCGGTCAGGATAGGCCTCGGCCAGCAACAGGCCATCGCTCAGGGCTGGGATAGCCGGGCCGGCGACATCCCTCGCCTGTTTCGCCCACCGGTCCGCCAAACGACGGCCATCAGCGGCTCGCGCGCTTTGATCTTTGGCCAGCATGTCCAGCCTGCGCCCAAGATCCACCCCGGTTCCGCCCAGGCCGCGTTCGGTGATCACCAGGGCGATCAGCGCCGCGCGCTCGGCCGTACCCGAGGCGGCGCCCCGTAAGACCATGTGCGCCAGCCGTGGCGGCAGGGACATCCGGGCAAGCGCCTGCCCATGCCTCGTCAAGGCGCCGTCGGCGTCCAGGGCCTGCAGGCGATGCAGCAGCGCCCTTGCCTCCTTGAAGGCGGCGCTGGGAGGCTGGTCGAGCAAAGCGAGCTGAGCGGGGTCGCGCGCGCCCCAGCGGGCAAGATCCAAAGCTAAACCGGATAAATCCGCCTGAAGGATTTCCGGCGGCTCAAACGCCGGCAAGGCCCGCGTTTCGGCTTCGTCCCACAATCGATAACAAATCCCGGGGCCCGTTCGCCCCGCCCGCCCCCGGCGCTGATCAGCCGCCGCGCGACTGACACGGACAGTGGCTAGGCGCGTCAAGCCACTGGCCGGATCAAAGCGAGGAACCCGCGACAGGCCCGCGTCGATGACCACGCTCACGCCCTCGATGGTCAGGCTGGTCTCGGCTATGGAGGTGGCCAGCACCAACTTGCGCCGGCCCAATGCGGCGGGCGCGATGGCTCTATCCTGTTCGGCTGGGGCCAGGGCGCCAAACAGCGGCGCCACGTCCACCGGACGCTCGTTCAGGCGTTCAATCAGCCACCGCTCCGCGCGGCGGATTTCGCCCTGGCCAGGCAGGAATACGAGCACTCCGCCCTCCTCCTCGGCCAAGGCCTTGAGCACGGCCTTGCCCGCCTGTTCCTCCAAGCCCAGCCTCTGATCGCGCCCAAGATAACGCGTGTCGACCGGATACTGCCGACCGAGACTTTCGATGACAGGCGCCTCGCCCAATAGCTGGGACACGCGGGCGCCGTCCAAGGTGGCCGACATGACCAGGATGCGCAGATCTTCCCTCAGCGCCCCCTGAGCTTCGCGCGCCAATGCCAGACCCAGATCTGCATCCAGGCTGCGCTCGTGAAATTCATCGAACAGGACCGCCGCGACTCCATCGAGCCCCGGATCGTCCAGGATCA
>CAYVHP010000092.1:0-10994 GCA_964451265.1 uncultured Caulobacteraceae bacterium
CCGGGTCCGGCCGCCAACGCCGAAGGCGCTGCCCCACACCTTGGGACCCACCACGTCGTTGGACGCACGGTCGTCAACGCCGGCGTCAGAGATCAGCGACAGGAACTCTGTGCTCATCTTGAACGCTCCGGACTTGGCGCCCGTTGAGACCTCGCCGGACAGGGTGCTGTAGGCCTGTGGTAGGTTTTGCGGCGCGATGCCGTACATGATGCCCAGATCCTGGGTCGCGCTCACATTGTTGCGGGGACCGGCCGCGCCCCGCAGGGCGTCGAGCGCGCCGGCGACTTGGTTCTGGTTGCCGTTGAGGGCGGCCATTCCGGGAACAGTCTTGAAGCTGGCCGGAGCGGCGACCAACTCGATGACGTTGGGAAGATAAAGGGTGTCGAAGCGGGTGCCCGCAGCCAGGCCTGAGGTCGGCTGGGTCAGGGAGGAATAGCTGCCCGTGACGCCGCCCGAGGCCTGCACCACAAGATAGGTCGTGCCCAGGGCGGGGGTGTAGTTGTTGTTGGCCGGCGCCCCGATGCCGCGCAGCAGGGGCGCAATGACGCCGCCCGCCGTATAGACGCTGCCCGAGCCGGTCAGGACCAGGCTGCTGTATTCCCCGGCGCAGCCCAGAGGATTGGAGCAACCGATGCTTGAGGCCGGTCCGTCCACGTCGACGAAATAGGTCGAGCCGGCCATGTTGGCGAGCGACCCCGTGATCGTCAGGGTGCCGGCGCCGTCGCCGGGCGCGCTGGAGCCGCCGCTCTGGATGATGACATTGGCGTTGATCGTGCCCACGCCCATCAAGCTGTCGCTAGACTGGATATACAGGTTGGTCGTGGCGCCATTAACCAGATTCAGCGGGCCGACGACTTGGGCGGAGCCGGTGAATACTTGGATGACCGTATTGGTGGGGCTCAGATAGGCCAGAGGGCCTGTGCCCAGCGCTGCGCTGGAGGTCGTTGCCAGGGTCGCGTTCGGCCCCACAGTGATGCCGCCGGAGTCGGTATTGACGCCCGACAGGGACAGCGTGCCGGCGCCGGCCACCTTCAAGGCGCCGGTCCCGCCGATATTGCCGCCGAGGGAGACGACCGACACGCCGGTGTCGATGGTGTCCGTACCCGTAAGGGTGACCGGCCGGTTGGTGGTGACATTGCCGTCCGCCACCAGGGTGGCGTTGTTCAGCGTCAGCCCGCCGGTCGCCGCCCCAAGGGCCGCGCCGCTGTTGATGCTGAGGGTGGCGTTGGTCACCGTCGTGCCGCCGGAGTAGGTGCTGACGCCATGCAACTCCTGGTGGCCGCCTGTGATGGCCAGGCCGCCATTGCCGCTGATGGCGCCGGAGAAGACGCCGGCCGGAGCCGTGCCCGCCGAACCGGCCGCGCCGGCCGTAATGGTCAGGACCTTATTGCCGAGGACGATCGCGCCCGCACCACCAAGGGTTGTGATAGAGCTGCCGCTGGTGGTCTGCGAGATATCGAAGGTCCCGTTGTCGGTCAGGCCTGAGGACGATGCGAAGGCGCCCGCGCCGCTGAGCGCCAGGGTGGCGCCGCTATTGATCGTCGCGCCACCCGTAAAGGTGTTGACGCCCGACAGGGTCTGGGTGCCGCCCGACACCGTCAGAGTGCTGCCGGTTCCGCCGCCGATGCCGCCGTCCTGAATCACCCCGGCGAAGGTGGTCGAACCGTTAGTGATGGTCAGGGCCTTGGAGCCCAGCGAGGCGACACCGCTGCCCAACAGGGTCTTGATCGAGGCGCCGGTGGTGGTCTGGGAGATGTCAAAGGTCCCGTTGTCGGCCACGCCCGAGGAGGTGGCGATGGAGCCCCCGGTCTTCAGCGCCAGGGTGGCGCCGGAGCCGACGCTGGTGGCGCCGGTGTAGGTATTGGTCCCGGTCAGGGTCTCGGTCCCGCCGGACACAGTCCAATTGCCCAGCGTCCCGCCGCCAATGCCGCCGTCCTGGATCACGCCGGCGAAGGTGGTCGAACCGTTGGTGATGGTCAGGGTCTTAGAACCCAGCGAGGTCACGCCGTTGCCCGACAAGGTCTTGATCGAGGCGCCGGTGGTGGTCTGGGAGATATCGAAGGTCCCATTATCCGCCACGCCCGAAGAGGTCGCGATAGCGCCCCCGGTCTTCAGCGCCAGGGTGGCGCCGGCGTTGACCGTGGTGGCGCCGGTGTAGGTGCTGGTCCCGGTCAGGGTCTCGGTCCCGCCGGACACGATCACATTGCCCAGCGTCCCGCCGCCGATGCCGCCGTCCTGGATCACGCCGGCGAAGGTGGTCGAACCGTTGGTGATGGTCAGGGTCTTAGAACCCAGAGAGGTCACGCCGCTGCCCGACAGGGTCTTGATCGAGGCGCCGGTGGTGGTCTGGGAGATATCAAAGGTCCCATTGTCCGCCACGCCCGAAGACGCCGCAATCGAGCCGGTTCCGCTCAGGGCCAAGGTGGCGCCGAGGTTGGTCGTGGTCGCGCCGGTGTAGGTATTGGTCCCGGTCAGGGTCTCAGTCCCGCCCGCCACCGTCAGATTGCCTTGCGTTCCGCCGCCGATGCCGCCGTCCTGGATCACGCCGGCGAAGGTGGTCGAGCCGTTGATGATGTTGAGGATCTTAGAGCCCAGCGAGGCGATGCCATTGCCCAACAGGGTCATGATCGAGGCGCCGGTGGTGGTCTGGGAGATGTCGAAGGTCCCGTTGTCGGTTACGCTGGAGGAGGTCGCAATGGATCCGCCGGTCTTGAGGGCCAAAGTGGCTCCGGAATTGACCGTGGTGGCGCCGGTATAGGTGTTGGTTCCGGTCAGGGTCTCGGTGCCGCCGGACACGATCACATTGCCTAGCGTCCCGCCGCCGATGCCGCCGTCCTGAATCACCCCGGCAAAGGTGGTCGAACCATTGGTGAGGGTTAGGATCTTGGATCCGAGCGAGGTCACGCCGCTGCCCGACAGGGTCTTGATCGACGCGCCGGTGGTGTTCTGTGAGATATCAAAGGTTCCGTTGTCCGCCACGCCCGAAGATGTGGCGATAGAACCGGTTCCGCTCAGGGCCAAGGTGGCGCCCAGGTTGGTCATGGTCGCGCCGTTATAGGTATTGGTCCCGGTCAGGGTCTCGGTCCCGCCGGAGATGGTCAGGCCGCCGCCCAAGCCCGACACGATGCCGTTGTCGGCCAGCACGCCGGAGAAGGTGGTCGATCCGGCCGTGATCGTCAGGAGCTGCGCGCCCAGCGAAGCCAGGCCGTTGCCCGACAGCGTCTTGATCGACGCCCCTGCGGACGTTCCGGAAATATCGAAGGTCCCATTGTCGGCCACGCCCGAAGAGGTCGCGATCGAACCGGTTCCGCTCAGCGCTAGGGTCGTCAGCGGGGCGATTGTGGTGGCGCCGGTATAGGTGTTGGTCCCGGTCAGGGTCAGGGTCGCGCCGCCGTGGATCGACAGGCTGCCATTGCCGTTGATCGTCCCGGCGAAGGTTCCATTGCTCGTTTGGTTGAGGGCGAACACACTGTTATTATTGAGGTTTATTGCGCCGCCGAGGCCTGACAGCGTGCCCGTCGTCAGGCCGGCGTTGGCGGTCAGACTGCCCGCGTTTTGCGTATAGGCGCCCGAAACCGTCAGCAGGTCATTGGCCGTGATCGCGCCGCTGTTCGTCAGGCTGCCGAATTGCGGCGTCGAACCCAGATTCAGGGTCATCGTCCCGGTGGACGTGTTGGTCACCAGATTGGTCACGATCAGGGACGCGGACGCCGTCAGGGAGCCTTTGTTCGTCAGGCTGCCAAAGGTGTTTGAGCCCAAGCCGCCGGCGCCAAGCGTAGCCGTCGCCGCCGTGTCGTTGGTGAACAGGCCGGTCACGCCCAGCGTACCGGTGGAGTTCAAGGTCGCGGTGTTCGACAGGTTGCCGCCGATCGACTCGGTTGAGCCGGTCGCGAAGGTCATGCTGTTGGCGTTGGTTACGTCGCCCGTTGAAATCAGCGAACCGTTGACCGTCGCCGTTCCCGTGGCGGTGTTGGCGAAGGTGGCCAGGTTGAGCACAGCGTTGACCGTCGTCACGCCGTTGTTGGTCACCGAATTGATGGTGTCGTCGGTTCCCACGATATAGGTTCCGCTCGAGCCCACGGTCACGTTCAGACTGTCGGCGAACGTGCCGCCGCCCGTCGTATCGAGCGTGCCGCCGTTGATCGCCAGGGGTCCCGTAAAGGTGCTCGCGCCGGTCAAGGTCAGGACGCCGACGCCCGTCTTGGTCAGGCCGCCCGCGCCACTGAAAACGCCGGAAAAGGTCGAGGCGCCCGATTGGTTGATCACCAGCGTATTGGCCGTGGCGCCCGCCAGCCCGCCGAGATTGACCGTTCCATTGCCCGAGAAGCCCGTCGCATTGATCGTCCGCGTCGCAGCGGTCTCAACCGCCGGTGAGCCCGACACCACGCCGATGACGTTGATGGCGCCGGTGTTGCTCACCGCGCCGGTTGTGGTCAGATCGGCCGCCAGGTTCCACGTCCCGGCGTTGCTCGCGCTAGCCGCGCTGGTTGCGGCGTTTTGGTATAGGGTCCCGCCCAGCTGGTTGGTGATCGCATTGGTGACGTTGGTCGTCCCGCCAAGCATCACAATGCCGGAATTGGTGAGTGAGGCGGCGTTCAGCGTGCTGCCAAAGCCGATCACGCCCGCGTTGTTGATATTGCCCGCGGTGATTGCGCCCATGGCCGTAATGCTGCCGCCCAGGGCAACGTTCACGGCGGTCAGCTTTTCGGCGCCGCCCAGAACCAGGCTGCCGCCATTGACGGTGACGAAACCACCGGCGCTCGGGTCCATCAGGCGTCCGGACTGGCCATTCAGAATCGTTGACACGGTTCCGGCGTTGAGGGTCAGGCCGCTCAGGCTGTTCTGAGCCGTCATCAACAGTGTGCCGGTATAGCCGGTGTCGCCGACCGTCAGCGTGCCGTTGGTGACCTTGCCCGCGAGCACCGCATCATAGGCGGCGGTGTTTCCCGCGTTATGATAGACGGCGATCTGGCCGGCCTGTGCATTGAGATTGATGGCGTTGTTCAGGGTGACAATGCCGGTCGCATCGGCGGCGTCGGACCCGAAGATCAAGGTGGAGCCGGTTGGCGTAAAGCCGCCCTGGTTCCAGGTCAGAGTCTGCTTGGCGCCGCCGTTGATCGCGCCGAAATCGAGGCTGAGGCCGCTCGACGTCGCCGCAAAACCGCCGCTGCCGGTCCATTTCACATTGTTCGGAAGGCTGCCCGTACTGCGGGTGAAATCGCCGCTCGAAAGCAGCACACCGGCCGTCAAAGGTGACAGGCTATGGCCGATCGAACCCGTCCCGTCGAACAGAATCTGGCTCAACGGGTTGATGCCAACGCCGTCCTGCGCCTCAAGCGTCGCGCCGGAGATTTCAGTGGCGCCCGAATAGGTGTTCGTCCCGTAGAACTGGACCGTACCACCCCCGAGGATATGGATAGAGGCGCCCGATCCGGCGGCGATGGAGGTTGTGCCGATGCTCGCCGCGCTGTCGTCAGCGATCGAGTCGTAGAAGGTGATGGTGTTGCCCGTGCCCGGCTGCAAATTGACCGTTGAACCGGTCATCATGAACAGATCCGCGCCGGCCGACTGACCAACGGAGCCCCCGTTGCTGCTCGACCCGGCCAATGCCAAGTTATTCTGGAAGACGGAATTGCCCGAAATCGTCAGCGAGCCGCCCGAGCGCACGAAGATCGCGCCGCCGAAGCCGGAACCCCCCGTGCCGCTTTGCCCCGCCGTTGAGCCCGCGCCGCCGCCAAAACCGGCCGAGCCCGCTCCGCCACTGCCGCCATTGGCTTGATTGCCGGTCGCGCCGCCCGCGCCGCCCGCGCCGGAATCGCCGCCGCCGGCGCCAAACCCGCCGTTGCCGCCGTTCCCGCCGGTGCCGCCGGTGCCGCCGAGCGTGTAGGACTCAGCGCCCCGTCCGCCCTGGCCGCCAGTGCCGCCGGCGCCGCCGCCGAAGAACTCCGAGCCGTTGCCGCCATTGCCGCCCTGGCCGCCGCCCCCGCCAAGCGCAACCAAGCCCTGCTTCTCGGCGATCTGCCAGGCAACCAACTGGGTGATGTCAAAGACCATGGCGGCCGCATCGATAACGGCGTGGGCGATGTCGCCCGGCACAGAAGGCGTGGTGAACAGACCGGCCGCGTCGCCGTCGGTGCGGAAGAAATCCGCGATCAGAGTCGAGGTGTCGAACGTCGTACCGACGATCAGCGATTTGTTGGTCGAAGAGCCGTTGCTGCCGCTGCCGCCTGATCCGCCATTGCCCCCGGCGGCGTTGGAGCCATTGCCCGCCGTCTGGCCATTGGTGCCGGGCGCGCCTTCGCCGTCATCGAAGATCGCGCCGTAGCTCGTGCCCGTCTGGCCGTTGCCGCCATTGAAGCCTGCAACGCCGGGCGCGTTCAGGCTGTTCATAGCGCCGCCGGTGTTGGCGTTCGCGAGAGCCGGATTGATCGTGTAGCTGACCGTGTTGGTCGCTGTATCGATGTGCGTAATCTGGGCGTTGGCCGGAATACTTGATTGGCCGGTAATCTCGGCGCCTACCGTCAGTCCGACGACCGAGGCCAGGGTCACGGTGCCGGCGCCTGTAGCGACCACTGGATCAACCGACACCAGAAGAGTGCCGTTGTTGATGGCGTTGATCGCGCCTTGGCCCAGGGTGTTGTTGAGCGTCACCGTATTGCCGGAGATCGACACAATCTTGGTGCCGGTGGGAATGCCCACGCCGGTGATGGTTTCGCCAACCGCCAGGCCCGTTACAGACGGCAGATTGAGCACTGCGGCGCCGGTATTGGACACCAAGGGGTTGGCCGTGGCCTTCAGGTCGGTCGCGGTCGCCAGATTGACCGAGTTGTTCAAGGTCACCGTAGTGGTGACGTCGCCCGTCGATTGATCGGTCTGGGTGCTGACCGCAGTTACTACGGTTCCGGAGGGCACGCCGGTGCCGGTCACGGTCATGCCCACGGCGAAACCCGCCACAGGACCTGTTGATATCAGCGTATTGGAGACGCTCGATCCGGCGACAGAATCCGCCAAACGCGTAAAGTCGTAATGCTGAGCGTTAACGACATAAACCGATCCAAATAGCGGAAGTGGGACGGCGTTGCCGTTGCTGTCTTTGAGCGTAAAGGACGTGACATTGCCGCTGCCGTCATAACTGACGGTGTTGACCGTATAGGTTCCGCTTCCGGGAACGACAACTTGCATCCCTTGCTGGACACCGGATGACGAACTGTTGGTCAGACCGACTATGTTGCCGAGAACAAAGTCGACCTGGTTCAAGCCATGACCGGGCGTGAGGGTGAGCGGAGCCGCCAGATTGACCGTCTCGCTGCCGTCGTTGTTGAGCGTGGTCGATGACACCGTGGCGCCGACCGGCGTTACCTGCCCCGAGACCGCAACGCCGACGCCGCTTCCGGCGCTAAACAGCGTGGTGGACTGCGCCAGGGTGAAGCTGGTGACCTGAACGGCGCCGCTGTTGTAGGCGAGGCTGACGGTGGGATTGAACTGGGCCAGCGCCGAGGCGTCGGCCGAATATCCGGCAAGCGAAAAGGCGATCTGACCCACCGAATCAACCTTCACGCCGCCGCCCTGGCCGCCGGTGACGGTGTTGTTGGTGAGGCTCACATTATTGAGGGATAGCGAAGCGGCGTTATCGACGAAAAACACCCCGCCCAGACCGCCGCCGCCGCCCGACCCGGCGCCGCCGGTCGTGGAGAACCCTGTGTAGAGCGTCTGTGTGGATGAGTTGCCCGCCGTGTAAGACGGGCCGACAATTCTACTGTTGGTCGACGACAGGGCTGAATCGGTAGTGACCGTGTAGCCGGACCCGCCATTGCCGTCGACGACCGTTTGCGCCATCGCGACGGGCGCGGTCATCATGGTGGACGCCAACAACAGTCCGAGCGCGGCGCCCCGGGCGCGCGCTGGTCTAAAGCCCACGTCTGTCGATCCGACAGACAATTTAGCGGCCGATTTTGCCCAGCGCACCCGCGCCAACTCAGCCGCCGCAGCATCGCGGCGGGTTTTCTTAGCAACGCTCATCAACAGCCCCGCAAATAAGCATTTTATAATTTAGAGATCGAAACACAGTACAAAAGCAGTAGTTATGGAGAAACAAGACTCCGGTGATATTTTCACAAACACACAGAAAACATCATCCTTTTTGGTTGATTTGTGGACGTATATTTATGTCTTCTTTCGTGTCGCATAAAAAAATCACGCCGGATTTAGTCACGACACTGCATAGTCAAAAGCCGCTTTGAACGGCAATTTTGACGGTTTTAGATCAATTTAATTTAGACACGCCCCACCGCGGCGAGGACATTGCAGGCCCCGCCATCGATTATACTTCGGTTAATCATACATTTGGGCGTTCAGCGCGCAAAGAATGCTTTGCAGTAAGGCGTTCGGCCACGCCCCCGCGCCTGCGGGCCTCCACAACATCTAGTGGTTTTTTGACGTCGAACCGCGACCCCTATTGGTCGCTCGCCTCATAGGGGGCGGCAGATTGTCGCACCCCGGCGCGCGGGGGATGCCGCAGTCAGGTCGTTTCAGGCTGAGCGGGGCAACCGATAGAGCCACGTAGACCCGGATCGCTGCAGCCTTATGTGTGGGATGAAAGGCGCCGACAAAAGGTCGGCCGCGCCGCAAGCTCGGGCCCGTAGGCCGAGAGCCAAACCGCCCGATCCTGGCGCGCCCGACACGATTCGAACGTGTGACCTTTGCCTTCGGAGGGCAACGCTCTATCCAGCTGAGCTACGGGCGCCTGTTTCCAGGGAAGCGACCTCCTAGCGGAAAGGACCTCGTTCCGCAATCAGCGGGCCGTCACGCCGCCGGGCTTTCCGCGCCATAGGTCAGGGCCAGGAACACATCCTCCAGGGCCGGCTCGCGGATAGCCAGGTCGTGTATGCCCACCCCCGCCTCGCGCACGGCGCTCAGCACCGTCTCGATATCGGTTTCGGTGCTCTTGAAGTCGATGGTCAGCCGCCCGTCCGTGGTGAGCTTGCCCTGGAATCGGCCCAGGGCCGGAACCTCGGTCAGGGGCGTCTTGGGCGTTATCGACACCGTGCGGCCATCCAGCGTACGCAGCAGGGCCTGGGTCGGCTGGCAGGTCACCACCTGGCCGTGGTTGACGATGGCGATGGTGTCGCACAGGGCCTCGGCTTCCTCCAGATAGTGGGTGGTCAGCACGATGGTCACGCCCATGCGGTTCAGCTCGGACACATAGTCCCACAGCTGGCGGCGCAGCTCCACGTCGACCCCGGCGGTGGGCTCGTCCAGGATCAGCACCGGCGGGGCGTGCACCATGGCCTTGGCCACCATCAGGCGCCGTTTCATGCCCCCCGACAACTGGCGCACATAGGCGTTGGCCTTGTCCGACAAGCCCAGGGCGGCCAGCAGTTCGTCGGTGCGCCGCTCCGCCTTCGGCACGCCATAAAAGCCGGCCTGCACCTCCAACGACTCGCGGGGGGTGAAGAACACGTCCACCGCCAGCTCCTGGGGCACCACGCCGATGGCGGCGCGGGCGTCGCGCGGCAGCTTGTCAATGTCGCGGTCCCAGATGCGCACGGTTCCGGAGGACTTCAGCGTGACCCCCGCCAGGATGTTGATAAAGGTCGATTTGCCCGCGCCGTTGGGCCCCAGCAGGCCGAAAATCGAGCCGCGCGGCACCTTCAGATCGATCCCCTTCAAGGCCGCCTTGGCCGGCGTGTTGCGCGTCGCCGGATAGGTTTTGAACAGGCTTTCGGCTTCGATGGCGAAATCGGGCAGGCTCATGAGGGGGAAATTGACGCTCCGTGCAGGTCCGCATAGGTATGCCTCGCGGCGAGGCTTGCCAAGCACGCGCGCCGCACGTCTCGCCGAGGTCGCCCATGCCCGCCCACACCGCCCATCCCGACCGCATCGACGCCCCCGAACAGATTGCGGTGCGCACCCGCCGGGTCGCCTGCGACGGAGTCGGCGGCGCCCTGGGCCATCCGCGCGTCTATCTGGAAATGGGCGAAGACGATTTCATCGACTGCCCCTACTGCGACCGCCGGTTCGTCCTGGCCAAGGGCGGGGCCGGCGACGAGGACGAGGCGCTGGCGCCGGGGGTGTATGAGGGGTCGGGGGGACATTAGAGGGGCGCACTGCTCCCTCACCATCGCCGTCATCCTAGGCCTTGTGCCTAGGATCCAAGGTTCAGCCTCCGCAGCGCAGCAAGGGTCGCGCAAGTTCTTCTTTTGTTCTTGCGGCTCACCCTCGCTTTAATTTAGCATTTTTCGTCCCAAGTACCGGCGCCCCAAAGGCGCTGAAAGACCGACACGAGGAACAGGAAGCTCAGGGTGAAATGACCATCACCGTCGATCAGGCATTCGACGCTCTGAGTGCCCGCGCGACCATCGAGACCGACCCGCGCATCCAGCCGCTCATGCTCGCCAAATACGTCGAACGCCTTATAGGCCGGCCCGCGCCGAAGGACCTCGCCGACTTCTACGCCAAGCAAATTTCCGCCGTTGGCGATTTTGGCTCAGTCACGCCGTTTTGGAAGCCCTACACGGGCTGGGTCAGCTGCGGCTGGGATTTGGACATGCTTCTTCATGTCGATGCCATTCCGCTATTCGGCGACGGTTGCGGCAGTGTGTTCGGGGTGGATGTTTCGACCGAGGATGACCATCCGGCGGTCTATTTTTTCGATCATGAAGGCGTGTACGAGAAAGCCAACTATGCCGCCGGTTCGTCGATCGGGGCGTTCTTGTTGCTGCTGGCGGACCACAGCCAAGCGGTCCTCGACCATTGGCCCTCGGGTTGGGAGCTGAAGATCGACCCCGACATCGACAAGTGCCCGCGCGCGCCGCCTATATGGCTGGCGGGGTGAGGCGCCCGGTCAAACCTCCGCCGTCATGTATGGACGGCCCCCTTTGGGCAAGAGGCAAAAGTGGGCATGTGGCTCGGTTTGGTGCGGTCATGTATCCGGCCTGTTGATGCGGTCATTGTGACCGCTGGCCTGCAGGGGTATCGCGGGTCGGCTTCCAATC
>CAYVHP010000093.1:0-18954 GCA_964451265.1 uncultured Caulobacteraceae bacterium
ACGAAGTGCATATCCGGCCGCAGGGACGCCTCGAAGATCGCCTCCGCGTCGCGCCGATCGTTCTTGTTGCGCTTGACGAACGGCTTGACGTGCTGCGGCGGGATCAACAGCACCTGGTGGCCCAGCTTGGACAGCTCGCGCGCCCAGTAATGGGCCGAGCCGCAGGCCTCCAGCACCACCACACACGCCGTCTGCCGCGCAAAGAACGCCAGGAACTGGCCGCGACGAAGCCGTTTATCCACCCTGTGCTTGCGCGAAGGGTCTTCACCGTAAATCTGGAACACGCTCTTGGCGATATCCACCGAAAATCTGCTAATCTGGAACATGGACGGTCTCCTTTGCTGGTTAGGCACACCAACCAGTCTGGCACATCGATGCCGTCGGGGGGCCGTCCACCCATCATCCTCGGCCAATGAGGGCGAAGCCCGAAGCCGAGCCGAGGACCCAGCAGCTCCAGGTTATCCGAGCTTCGCCCGCAGCAGCTCGTTGACCGTCGCGGGATTGGCCTTGCCCTGGGTTTCCTTCATCACTTGGCCAACGAACCAGCCGATGGCCTGGGGCTTTTCCTTCACCGCAGCGGCCTTGTCGGGATTGGCCGCGATCAAGGCGTCGATCACCGCCTCGATGGCGCCGGCATCCGTCACCTGCACCAGGCCGTGCTTGTCCACCACCTGCCGGGGCGTGCCTTCGCCCGCCCACATGCGGTCGAACACTTCTTTGGCGATCTTGGACGAGATCACGCCCGTCTCGATCAGCTCAACCAACCCGGCGATATCTTCCGGCGGGATCGGGCTGTTTTCAATGTCCTGGCCTGACTTGGCCAGACGCGCCAGCAATTCATTGGTCGTCCAGTTGGCGACCAGCTTAGCGTCGCGCCCCTTGGCGGCCTGCTCGAAGAAGTCAGCCCGCGCGCCCTCGATCACCAGCACCCCGGCGTCATAGGCTGACAAGCCATACTGGCTCTGCAGCCGCGCCTTCTTGTCGTCCGGCAACTCCGGCAAGCCGGCCTTGATTTGCTCGATCCAAGCCGCCTCCAACTCCAGCGGCAAAAGGTCCGGATCGGGGAAGTATCGGTAATCCTGCGCGTCCTCCTTGGAGCGCATGGAGCGCGTTTCCATCTTGCCGGGATCGAACAGGCGGGTTTCTTGGGTGATTGAGCCCCCATCTTCAAGAATTTCAATCTGCCGGCGCGCCTCGTACTCGATGGCCTGCTGAATGTAGCGATAGGAATTGACGTTCTTGATCTCGCAGCGGGTCCCCAAGCCCTCGCCGGGACGGCGGACCGAAACGTTTACGTCCGCGCGCAGATTGCCCTTCTCCAAGTCGCCGTCACAGGTGCCGAGATAGCGCACGATGGTGCGCACCTTCTTGACGTAAGCCGCAGCCTCCTCAGACGACCGGATATCGGGCCTCGACACGATCTCCATCAGGGCCGTGCCCGCGCGGTTCAGGTCCACATAGGTGGCGTTCGGGTCCAGGTCGTGGATTGACTTGCCCGCGTCCTGCTCCAGATGCAGCCGCTCGATGCGCACGGTGAAGCTGGAGCCATCGTCGCGCTCCACCAGAACTTCGCCCTCGCCCACGATGGGGTCCTTGAACTGGCTGATCTGATAACCCTGCGGCACGTCCGGATAAAAGTAGTTCTTGCGGTCAAAGCGGGACCAAGGATTGATCTGCGCCTTCAGCCCCAGGCCTGTCTTCACCGCCTGCTCCACGCAGTGCCGGTTGATCACCGGCAGCATGCCCGGCATGGCCGCATCCACCAGCGACACCTGCTCGTTCGGGCCTGCGCCAAAGCCCACCGCCGCCCCGCTGAACAGCTTGGAGCTGGACGCGACCTGGGCATGGATTTCCAGCCCCATCACCAGCTCCCAAGGGCCCGTGCGGCCTTGAATGAACTTGGCTGGATCGGCCGGGACGACGTCTAGGATGTCTGACATGCTGCTGCCTCCTACCCCCGCCACCAGACCCCCGGCTTGGCCTTGAAGTCTGCCGCCTTCTCCAGCGCACCGGCCACAGAGAACAGCGTTCCCTCCTCCAGCGGCCGGCCGATCAGTTGCAGACCCAGCGGCAGGCCCTGGCTGTCCACCCCGGCGGGCAGCGACATGGCCGGCAGACCGGCCAGGTTGGCCGTTACGGTGAAGACGTCGTTCAAATACATAGTCACCGGGTCCATCGTATCCTTGGCCCCCAGGGCGAAAGCGGCCGATGGCGTGGTCGGGGTCAGCAGGGCGTCGACCTTTTCAAAGGCCTGGGCGAAGTCGTCGGCGATGCGCCGACGCACCTTCTGCGCCTTCAGATAATAGGCGTCGTAATAGCCGGCCGACAGCACATAGGCGCCGATCAAGATGCGCCTTTGCACCTCCTCGCCGAAGCCCTCCGCCCGGGTCAGCTCATAGACATCCGTTAGGGTCTTGCCCTCGGCGCGGATGCCGTAACGCATGCCGTCATAGCGGGCGAGGTTCGATGAGGCCTCCGCAGGGGCCACGATGTAATAGGTCGGCAAGGCGTATTTGGTGTGCGGCAGAGACACCGGGACGATCTCGCACCCGGCCTCCTTCAGCCACGCCACGCCCTGATCCCACAACGCTTGAATTTCGGCAGGCATCCCAGGCGCATTGTATTCGGCAGGCACCCCGATCCTCAGGACCTTGACCGACTTGCCCACGAAACTGGGAAAATCAGGCACGTCCACCGGCAGGCTGGTGGAATCCTTGGGGTCATGCCCGCTCATGGACCGTAGCAAGATCGCCGCGTCCTCAACGGTCTTGGCGATAGGCCCGGCCTGATCCAGCGATGACGCGAAAGCCACGATGCCCCAGCGCGAGCAGCGGCCATAGGTCGGCTTGATCCCCACCGTGCCGGTGAAGGCCGCCGGCTGGCGGATCGACCCGCCCGTATCGGTGCCTGTGGCGCCCAGGCACAGGTCCGCCGCCACCGCAGCCGCCGAACCGCCGGACGAGCCGCCGGGCGTCAGAACTTGGTTTGAGCCTTCCGCTCGCCACGGGTTGGATACAGGTCCAAAGGCCGAGGTCTCGTTGGACGAGCCCATGGCGAATTCGTCCAGGTTCAGCTTGCCCAGCATCACAGCCCCGTCGCGCCACAGATTGGCGGTGACGGTGGACTCATAGGTCGGCTTGAACTCGCCCAGGATCTTCGAGCACGCCGTGGTGCGCACGCCCTGGGTGCAGAACAGGTCCTTGATGCCAAGCGGAACCCCGTCCAACGGCCCCGCCGCGCCCGACGCGATACGCGCGTCCGCGGCCTTGGCCATGTCCAGCGCCTTATCCGGCGTCTCCAGCACATAGGCGTTCAAGGCGCGCGCAGCCTCGATGGCCTGCACATGAGCCTGCGTCAGCTCCAACGAGGAGAAACGCTTGGCCTTCAGCCCCTCGACGGCGGCCTTCAGCGTGAGTGAAGTCAGGTCCGACATGCCTACTCGACCACCTTGGGCACGACGAAGAAATTGTCCCGCGACAGGGGCGCATTGGCCAGCACCTTGGCCGGATCGCCGCCCTCGGTCACCACGTCCTCGCGCATGGGCAACTTGACGGCCACAGCCGAGGTCATGGGCTCCACGCCCTCCACGTCCACTTCGCCCAGCTGCTCGATCCAGCTGATGATGGCCGACAGCTCCTGGGCCAAGGGCTCCAGCCGCTCCTCGGGCGCGCGCAGGCGGGCAAGCCTGGCGACCTTGCGCACCGTCGCCGCGTCGATGGCCATGGACAGTTCCTCAATCTTGAGACTGGCCGTGGGTTAGCGGCAGGGGATCAAGGTGGCAAGAGGTTGGTCAACTCTCCTTCCCTGCGAAAGCGGGGAAGGGGGACCACCTGAAAGGTGGTGGAAGGGGCAAGCACCGCCGAAGGCCCCTTCCACCACGCTTCGCGCGGTCCCCCTTCCCCGTTTCGCTGCACTTCACAGGGAAGGAGACACTTCACTTCAGCCCCAGCACCCGCCCGCGCATGCCCGCCGCGTCGAAATAGGGTGTGCGCCCGACTGTCTGATAGTCCAGCTGGGTGACAAACCCGTTGGAGGCCGGCGCGGACCGGATGGACTTGGCGTCAAATCGGGGGGTGAGACCCTGCTTCAAACTCTCCCCGATCACCCGCCCGGTCAGCTTGCCTCGGGGCCGGATCGCCAACCCCAAAATCTTAGCCAGGGTCGGGTTCAGGTCGGCGTTGGACACCGGCGCGGGATCAACGAAGCCTCGCTTAAAGTCGGGACCGATCGCAGCCATGAAATTGTGCGTGTCGCCCCGGCCAAAGCTGCCATGGATGCCCTGGCCCTGCTGCATGTCGGTGTCGGCCACCTCGATCTGGCAGGTGTCGGGTTTGCCGCAATCGCCGGCATAGGTGCGGAAACTCACCACGATGTCAGGTTGGGGCGTGCGTGCGGCCCCTTCCAGGCCCACCGCGTCCATCGGCAAGGTTCCAGCCATCGGCCCAAGAGGGCTTTTGACGAAGATCGCGGCCGTATAGTCCTGCTTAATCAGTTGACTGACGATCTTGCGCGCCAGCGCCTTGGCGCCCGGCCTCGGCAGATAGATCATATCGCTGCCGCCATTGGAGGCGACCACCACGTCAGGGTGCGCCGGGTCTGCGCCCAATAAGCCGCTGCCGCCCTTGATCCGCGATCCGGGCGCCACCGGCGATCCTGTAGGCGTAAAGATGGGCAGGTTCAGCGCCCGGCCCAGATCGATCGCCAAAAATCCGCTCGGCAAAAATCCGGGCGGAACATCCGCATAGCTCAGCTTTGCCGCCGCGCTGGTCCGGCTCTGCTTGGACACCGTGGCAAAGCCGTGATCAGCCGTGACAACCACGTCCGTCGTCTTATCCAGGCCCAGCCGCTTTAACGCGGCCCTCAGCTTGCCCAAATCGCTCGAGGCGTTGCGGATCGCCGCCATCGTCGTCGCACCGTTGATGCCCGGGCTCAACTGGTTGAGACTGTCGCCCTGGTTATGCTGGGTGCCGTCAGGATCGCGCGACCAGAACACCAGCAAAAACGGTTTCCCCGTCGCCTTGAAACGCGGCAGGATCACATCTGTCGCCACCTTAGCGAACCAGTCCTGCTGCTCCACATTGGCCGCCAGCGCGCCGGGCCGGTTAAAGGCGCCGCCGTCCCCGTTCGGCCCCCGTCCCGGCGCCATTACGGGCAGACCCGCCGCCTTGATGGCCGCCGCGATGTCCGCCCCAAGGGGAATGCCTTCGGGCGCCGGCTTGCCGGTGGAATCGTCGATCACAATAGTCCCCTGGCCTTCGCGCCGGGTGACATCCTGGATCGAGGTCGGGCCGAGCTTACCGATGGCGGCTGTGGAAAAGCCGTTGGCGCGAGCGGCGGCTAAAAGGCTGTCCTCGGCCAGGAAATTCCCCGCGTAACGCAGATTCATCAGGCTGAGGGCCGCGTCGTCTTCCATCGGCGCAATGACCGAACCCCCGAGCGGCTCAGGCCCCACATATAGACTGTTCCCGAAATCGCCGGTGTCGCCGATCCTGTGGCCGGTGGCGATGGCCGAAGCGTTGGGCGTGGTGATGGTGGGATAAAGCGAGTGGCTGTTCTGAAAATCCACCCCTTCTGCCCTCAACGCCGCCAATTCCGGCGCCGTTTCCGGCGTGACGATGCCCGACCGCAGACCATCAGCCACAAACAGGATTACGTTGTGCCGAGGCTTGGGCGCCAGCCCCGACAAACCCACGGCCAGCGCCACCGCAACCAAGCCCAAGGCGCCCATTCTCGTCCGGTTCAACCGCATGCGCCCTACCCTGCCTCGCCCCCGTCTGTGTCGCAGACCTTTGTGACACCGGTTCAACAGGCTAAAGCACGCCCATGCCAGTCGTCGACCTGATGGACCTGCCCACCGCCCTTCCGCCCTACACGCCCATCCTGGGCCTGGACCTGGGCGAAAAGACCATAGGCGTCGCTGTGTCGGACGCCACCCGCATGGTGGCCAGTTCCCTGGAGCTGATCCGCAAAACCAAGTTCACCGACGAAGCCGTCCGCCTCTTCGCCATCATGAAGGAGCGCAGCGCCAAGGCCATAGTCATAGGCCTGCCGGTCAATATGGACGGGACGGAAGGTCCCCGCTGCCAGTCGGTGCGCGCCTTCGGCCGCAACCTCCTGCGCCTGGACCCGAGCCTAGTCATCGCCTTCTGGGACGAACGCTGGTCGACCCAAGCCGTCCAACGCCTAATGACCGACGAAGCCGACCTCTCCCGCGCCCGCCGCGCCGAACTCGTGGACAAGATGGCGGCGGCCTACATCCTGCAGGGGGCGCTGGATCGGTTGGGGTATGGGTAGGCGGGGTTGCGAACCTGATTAGTGCGAGTACGTTGGCCGCTCGCACTATCAGTTCTTCAAATGCCAACCTTGCTCGAACAGCATCCAGATGACGTCGATTGGTTTGGCGAACGCCTCGCAGCCATGGAGAGCGTGTTCGGCAAATCAGACGACATAGTCCTCCACGCTGTCGTGCCATTTGAGTTTGGCTTTGAAGCCGGTGGCCGCGCAGACGTTGTCCAATTCAAGCATTATTTGGACGGCACCGTTTACGCGACTTGCGATCTGATGTGTCGCGAGGAACAGGTCACCAACAAACTCGGCGTCTACGAGCTGGCCATATGTCATCGGTCCGATGAAGACTGGGGGGCCGCGGTTGTTTCCGCTCTCGCCTACTACACCTTAGACGCACAACTGCAGCCGGGGCACACGCTGGATCTTGGCCCCTCGGCTCCGAAGGCGTCCGCAGTGAGCGCGTTCTTGTTCGACGAACTCGTCAGCTTCGAGATAAGCGGTCGGCCTGCAGGCGTTCTTGTCTGCATCGGCATTACAACCGACGAGCTGTCGGCTTGTCGCCAAGGTCGACGTGATGCCGTCCTCAAAGGTCTGAAATCAAATGGCATTTATCCATTCACGGATTTGGGGCGCGGCTCGGTGCTCGGCGGTTAACCTGGATGAGGTCTAAAGGGCCTCACCCCCGCCACATCAGCTTCTTCGCCTTCACCTTCACCCGCAAAATCCGGCTGTGCGAGGTCATGTACAAATACCCATCCGCCCCGAACTCGCAGTTGCTCTGGGTCTGGTCGGCCTTGATCACGCCCAGGCGCTTGCCTTGGGGGGAAAAGATGCAGATGCCGATCAGGCTGGAGACCCACAGGTTGCCCGCGCTGTCCACGCGCATGCCGTCGCCGCCCAGCATGGCGGCGTCCGCTGTGATCAGCGCCCGCTTGTCCATGGGCCGCCCTTGGGCGTCCAGGCTGATGGCCAGCCATTGGGACTTGTTGGTCACGTAGAGGGTGCGTCCGTCCGGCGACAGGCCGATGCCGTTGGGCGACAGTGTGCGATCGATCACGCTGACCACATTGTCAGGCCCCAGGCGGAACACACCTGAATAGTCCATCTCCCGCAGGGGCGAATTCATCCGGTCCTTCAGGCCATAGGGCGGATCGGTGAAGTAAGCGGCCCCGTCCGGCCCGACCACCACGTCATTGGGGCTGTTGAAGCGCTTGCCCTCGAAGTGCGAGCACAGCACCGTCTTAGCCTTGGTCTTCAGATCGATTAGCCCGATCCCGCGCGAGCCGGAGTCGGCGCAAACAACGCCGCCGCGCCCCAGGCACAGGCCGTTAGTGCCCGGCTCGGACAACGCCGGATCGGGCGCGCCCTGCCAGCCGCTGGGGACCAGCCAGTCCGAGCCGCCGTCCTTCTCGCTCCACCGGCGGATGGCGTTGCCCCGCGCGTCCGAGGCCAGCAGATAGCCGTCCGCCCCGCCGATCCACACCGGACCCTCGGCCCAGACAAAGCCGTCCATCAGCTTCTCCACCGGCGCGCCATCTTCGACCAGGGCGTCCAGGGCCGGGTCCTCGCGCACCACACGGCCGACAATAGGCCGCTCCTCAGCGTGAGCGCTCCAGGCCAAGGCGCTCGCCCCGCCCGCGGCCAGCACCGTGCGGCGGGACAAGGCAATGTTCGGGCGTGATGGACGCATGGGTTTCCTCCGGCGTGTTTTGCGGAGATTAAGCCACTAAGCGGCGTGAGACGCCACCCGGCCCGCGCCCCTACTGCGCGACCAAGGCCTCCGCTTGGCGCAGGTCCACCGACACCAGCTGCGAAACGCCGCGTTCGGGCATGGTGACGCCGAACAGGCGGTCCATCCGCGCCATGGTCACCGGGTTGTGAGTGATGGCGATGAAGCGGGTCTGGGTGCGTTCGCGCATTTCGTTGAGCAGGGTGCAGAAGCGCTCGACATTGGCGTCGTCCAGCGGCGCATCCACCTCGTCCAGCACGCACACGGGCGCGGGGTTGGCCAGGAACACCCCGAAGATCAGGGCCGCCGCCGTCAGGGCCTGCTCGCCGCCCGACATCAGCGACATGGTCGCCAGACGCTTGCCCGGCGGACAGGCGAAGATTTCCAGCCCGGCCTCCAAAGGATCGTCAGACTCGATCAGTCGCAGTTCGGCCTGGCCGCCGCCGAACAGGGTCTGGAACAGGGTTTGAAAATGCCCGTTGATCACCTCAAAGGCGGCCAGCAGGCGGTCGCGGCCCTCTGAATTCAGCTCCTCAATGCCTTGACGCAAACGCGCCACAGCCCCGTTCAGGTCGGCGCGCTCGACCCGCAGGGTCTCCAGCCGTTCGGCGTATTCCACCGCCTCTTCCTCAGCCCGCAGATTGACCAGGCCGATGGCGTCTCGGTCGCGCTCCAACGCCCGCAGATGCGCCTCCACCCCCGCCGGATCGGTCGGCACCGCCGCCGCATCCTCGACCAGGCGCCGAGCGAGCTCGTCGGGCTCCAGGCCGGTCGCTTCGCGGATATCCCCGCCTACCTCGACCATGCGTGCGCCGGACGCCTCCAGGCGCGCGTCCATCCCGGCCCGTCGCTCACGCGCTTCGGCGGCGGCGTGATCGGCCGCCCGGCTTGCCCGATCCGCTTCGCTCAGCACGCTTTCGGCCGAAGTCAGGGCGTCAGCGGCCTTGTTTCGCCTGGCTTCGGCAACCGACAATTCGTCCATCAACTTCAACTGACGCGCCTGCACCGCCCGGGGCGCTTCACGCGCGCCGGCCAGGGCCTGTTCGGTCTTGGTGGTTTCCAGGGCCAAGGCGTCGGTGCGTTTGGCGGCCGCTTCAGATCGCCGGGTCCAGTCGGCCTGGTCGGCCTTCAGGGCGTCAAGCCGCGACTGGCGCCCCTCCCTCAGACGTTGTTCAACGTCCAGGGCCGAGCGTGCGTTTGCCGCCGCCTCGCGGGCCTCCGCCGCCGCCTGCCGCGCCTGCGACAGACGCGGGCCCAAAGTGTCGGATGCGGCGCCGACCGCCGCTTCTTTTTCGGCGGACTGCAGCTGCCCTTCCGCCTCCAACCGCTCTGCCTCAAAGCGGGCAATGGTTTCGTCCAGGGATTGGGCGCGGGCGTCGCGGCGTGCGCCCTCGCGCGCAATCGCCTCCATCGCCTCGCGAGCGCGCCCAAGCTCACGTTCAGCTTCGGGCGGGGCCCGGCGAGCTTGGCGCACGGCCTCCTCGGCGGCCTGCAGCGCCTGCGCCGCCGCCTTCTGCGTCGCGGCGCTTTGCGCCGCTTGCGGGGTTAGGGCGTCGATTTCCGTTTCCAGTTCGCCCAGCCGCGTTTTTTGCGCCAGTCGCACCGCCGCCGGGCGCGGCGCGTCGGCGCGCGAGACAAACCCGTCCCATCGCCAAAGATCGCCTTCACGCGACACAAGCCTGGCGCCCGCCGGCAGCGCCTTCTGCAGCCGGTCGCCATCGGCCTTAGCCACCACGCCCACCAGCGCAAGCCGCGCGGCCAGGGCTTGCGGCGCCTTGATCAGCGGCGCGAGCGGCTTGACCCCTTCAGGCCAGTCTACAGAGGGCGCATCCGCCCCGCCCCAGAAGGACGGCGCCTTGGCGTCCAACGCCGCGTCCAGGTCATCGCCGAGCGCCGCCGCGATGGCGGCTTCATAGCCGCGATCAGGCTGCAAGGCGTCGCTGGCGCGGGCAAAGCCGCCCCGGGCGCTGGGCATGGCCAACTGGGCCAGACCCCGCGCTTCGGATTTCAGCCGGTTCAGCTGGTCTTCGGCCTTGCGTGCCCCCTCGCGCGCCTGAGATTCCTCGGCGGCCGCCTTTTGCTGAACGCTCTCGGCCGCCTCCAAGGCCTCGCGCGCCTTGCGCAGGGCCTCCAGCGCCGCCTCGAAGGCCGCCTTGGCGCCCAGAGCGCGCGGGTCCTCACTGGGTCCCAATCCGGCCCGCTCGGCCTTGGCTGCCTCCAGCGCGCGCGTCGTCCGATCCAGCCGCGTGCGCGCCTCGTCCACCCGTCCCTGAGCGCTGCGGCGCTTGGCCTCTTGCGCAGCGGCCTCCGCAGCCAGGTGTTCGACCTGCGCCTCTGCGTCGGCTCGCGCGCGTTCGGTGGCCTCCGCGGCGGCTTTGAGCTGAGGCAGTTGCTCGGGCGCGGCGAATATCTGCGCCTCAAGCCCGGCGATGTCGTCATTCAGGCGCTGCAAGGCCCCCTGCGAATCTTCGATTAATTGCGCCTCGCGCGCCTGGTCAGCAGCAATGCGGGCGAGAGCCTCCGACAGGCGCTCGACCTCGGCCTGGGCCTGCTCGGCCTCGCGCTCGATCCGGTCCTTCTCAATGGCCAGGCGATGCAGGACAGCGGCGGCGACCGCCTCTTCCTCGCGCAAAGGCTTGATGGCTTCGGCGGCGAGAAGGGCCGCCTCGGTCGCTGTGGCTGCCGCCAGGGCGCTGCGCTCTACCGCCTCGGCGGCGTCCTTGGCCTCCGCCTCCGCCCGCTCGCGCGCGTCCTCCGCCTCGCGCCAGCGGGCGAGCAGCACCGCGCTCTGCACCATGCGAATTTCGGCGGCTAAGCGCTTGTATTTCTCCGCTGATCTTGCCTCGCGCTTGAGGCGGTTCAGCGTGCTTTCCAGCTCGCGCGCCACATCGTCCAACCGCAGCATATTGGCTTCAGCGGCCCGCAGCCTCAGCTCCGCCTCGTGCCTGCGGGTGTGCAAGCCTGACACGCCCGCCGCTTCCTCCAAGATCATCCGCCGGTTCTGCGGCTTGGCGGCGATCAGTTCTGAGATCTGCCCCTGGCGCACCAGGGCGGGGGAATTGGCGCCGGTGGAGGCGTCGGCGAACAGCAGTTGCACGTCGCGCGCCCTAACCTCGCGCCCATTGACGCGGTAGGTCGAGCCGTCGCCCTTGTCGATCCGGCGCGAGACCTCAAGCTGGGCGTGATCGTTGAACTCCGCCGGGGCGCTTCGATCAGCATTGTCGATGTAGAGCACCACCTCGGCGTGATTGCGCGACGGCCGCGACCCGGACCCGGCGAAGATCACGTCCTCCATGCCGCCCGCGCGCATGGCCTTGGCCGAATTGGCGCCCATCACCCAGCGCAAGGCTTCCAGCAGGTTGGATTTGCCGCAGCCGTTAGGCCCGACAATGCCCGTCAGGCCGGGCTCGATCCGGAACTCGGTCGGTTCGACGAAGGACTTGAAGCCCGTGAGGCGAAGCCGTTGGAATTGCACCGGGGCAGACGGCTCTAGCCGCCGGCCGCGTGAATGGCGGTGTCCAGTTGCGGCAGGCTCATTTCACCCGAGCCCGATTGCTTGCCGTTGATGATGAAGGTCGGCGTGCCTTCGATATGATCGTCGGTCTGCGCCTTCTCCACCCGGGCCTTCAGCGCCGTCAGGGCGTCCGCGTTGGAGATGCAATCGTTGAAATGCTGCTCGGTGATGCCGGCGGACTGGGCGATATGCAGCAATCCACCGCGCAGGTCGCCGCTTTGATAGATCTGCGACTGGCCGCGATAGATCGCATCCAACACGCTGAAATACTTTGCTCTTCCGGCGCAGCGCGCCGTCAGGAATCCTGCGGCGGCGAATTCCACCGGCGGGGTCAGGTACTCACGAAACACATAGTGCACCTTGCCCGTGTCGATGTATTTGGTCTTGAACGCCGGAAAGACCTCGTTGTTGAAACGGGCGCAGTGCGGACATGAGGCCGATGCATATTCGATGACCGTGACCTTGGCGTTGGGATTGCCCAGGGTCATTTCGTTATCGGTCACAAACCCGCTGTCGCCCTTGTTGCAAGCGGCAAGACCCACAGCCACGACGGCGATGACGGACAAGGCGAGGCGGCTCAAACGGCCCATGACGGTTTTTCCTGAACTCAGATCGATGATTTAAGCGCGATTCCCTCGCTGCCGCTGCATTTGCCGACAGTCAGGGTCGCAAACGCAGGAACCCGGCCGGGGCGCCTTTGTCAATCGCGGCAAACTCGCCCCGAGAGGCTCAGGGGTGGTTGACGGCCATAGCGGCCAGCATGGGTTCGATGACCAACATCAGATCACCCAAGGTCACCTCCCCCTCCAACCTTTCCTTGTTGATCAGAAAGGTCGGCGTTCCGCCCACCCCCGCGGCGTCAGCGGCCATATGCCGGGCCGTCAGGGCCTTATTGGATTGAGGGTCGCGCACGCAGGCATCGAAATTGGCTTTGGACAGGCCGTACTTAGCGCCGATAGTCTGCAGGCCCTCCAGCAGCTTTTGGCTCTTATAAATCTGGTCCTGAGCGTGGAAAACGTCGTCCAGCACCGCCAGATATTTGTCCTGTCCCACGCAGCGCGCCATCAGAAACCCGGCAGCGGCAAACGCTGCCGGCTGGGTCAAATATTCGCGGAACACATAACGCACCTTGCCCGTATCAACGTACTTGGCCTTGAACTGGGGAAAGACGTCGTTGTTGAACCGCGCGCAGTGCGAACAGGCGTCCGACCCATACTCAATCACTGTGATCGGGGCTTTTGGCGAACCCATCGCGACCTCGTCCCCCAGGAAAGCCTTGGGCGCGGCGATCGCAGGCTGGCAGACCAGTGCAAGGGCCGCCAGGGCCATGCCAATACAGCGGAATATGTGCATCATGACCACCGAAGGCGAGCAAAGGCGATCTGCGCCATAAGGGGAGGCGTTGGCGGCGTCAATCATCAGCATGCCGGCGCATGACTTCTCGCCCAAGCTTGAGCAAGGACGTCCGCAGAGGACTGTCCGGCGCGCCCGAAAGTCCCTGCTGCAACTTCGCCTCCGCCGCCGCGTCGAGAGGTTGGTTCCTCAGGCGCCGAGCGCGGGCCGGCGAAAGCGCGCCGGCCGGCGGCGTGACCTTGCCCTGAACAATACGCAGCTTAGCCACCGCTCCTGACCCCAGAAAGAGATTCACCCGGGCCAGAATCTGCGGCGCCTGATGCTGAATCAGGGCGGCGGCCGGTCCTTCGACCCTGATCTCAAGAGTTGCGCCCCCGCCGGTGCGGTTGCGCACCAGTTTGACCGGCTCTGTCCGCGCGCCCAGATGCTCGCCGGCGATTTCCCGCCAGCGCGCCCGCAACACGTCCGGACCGCCCTGGCCGAACCGGTCCTCAAGCGATTTGAGCAGCTTGCCCAGGCTCTTGCCGGCTGTCGGGCTGGCCCGCCAAGCCGGACGTGTTCGGCGCTCGGCGAGTATGCGCTGGGCTTCCTGTGCAGTGGGCAGGCGACGGCTTGGCATAGGACATCATAGAGCAGAAATGATGGGCGCAAAAAGGGCCGATGGATTTCACGGGCGGCGCCGTTACAACCCAATTGTGCTCGATGTCCCCTCAGTCCGCTCCGTCCTGCTCGCCTGGTACGACGCCAACGCCCGCGCCTTGCCGTGGCGCATCGGGCCGCACGATGCAGCTCGGGGCCGCAAGCCGGATCCCTACCGCGTATGGCTGTCGGAGATCATGCTGCAGCAGACCACCGTCCCGCACGCCACGCCTTATTTCCTCGCCTTCACGCGCCGCTGGCCCACCGTAAGCGCCTTAGCCGCCGCAGACGATGGCGATGTGATGGCCGCATGGGCGGGCCTTGGCTACTACGCCCGGGCCCGAAATCTGCTCGCCTGCGCCCGCGCTGTCGCCAGCGCCCACGGCGGAATTTTCCCCAATACAGAAGAGGCTTTGCGCGATCTGCCCGGCGTGGGCGCCTATACCGCCGCCGCTGTGGCCGCCATCGCCTTCGACCGCCCCGCCAATGTGGTGGACGGCAATGTCGAGCGGGTGATCGCGCGCCTGTACGCTGTCGACACACCCTTACCTGCGGCCAAGTCCGAGCTTAAGGCGCTCGCCGGCGATCTGATCGGAACCGACAGGCCGGGGGATTGGGCCCAGGCCCTGATGGACCTAGGGGCCGTCATCTGCCGGCCCAAGGCGCCGCTGTGTGATCGCTGCCCCCTCGCCTCAGCTTGCGCCGCTCGAGCAGGCGGCGAGCCGCAAACCTATCCCCGTCGCGCGCCGAAAACCCAGCGTCCGCATCGCTACGGAACGGTCTTCGTCGGACTGCGCGGCGCCAAGGTCGGGCTGGTGCGACGGCCGGACAAGGGCTTGCTCGGCGGGATGCTGGCCTTGCCGAGCACCGAGTGGAGCGTCGGCTCGCCCAGCGCCTCGCCGTCCGCGCCGTTCCTGGCTGACTGGCGACCGGCCGGCCAAATCGAGCATGTCTTTACCCACTTCTCCCTGACCCTGAATGTGTTGAAGGCCAAGGCGCCGCCGGGCGATCACGGCCTGATCTGGACAACGCTAGACGATGCCGCAGCGGGCCTGCCGAGCGTGTTTCTCAAGGCCTTGCGGGTGAGCGTTTAGGCGGCGAACACCATGATTACGGTCCCGCAGCCGACTCCGCCAAAGCCGCGCCGCGCCGGGCGATCTGGGCCGCCTCGCCCCGACTTTTGGCGTCGCAGGCCTGAAACTGCGCCTGGGCGGCGGCGTAGCCGGTGTTGAAGGCCTCCCTCAGGGCGCGATCAAAGGTCTGATCCGGAGCCTCCGCCTGCAACAGTTGGCTCATGCGCACGCGCCAATATTGGTCGCTCGCGCCCTCACAGGCCTGGCGCAAAGCATGGCTCTGGCCCAACACATGGGCCAGCTCATTCAGGGTTTGACGCTGCGCCGGAGTCCGGTCCTGCCCCCAGGCCGCCGTCGCCATGCCCGCCGCCAGAATTAGGCCCACAAGCCGTCTCACATCGAGCCTCCGGCAAACCGATCCCACGCCTCGCGGATCACCCGCTCGGTCTGGCTCCACGCCACCATCGCCAGGGCCTCCTCCAGCGGCCAGAATCTGGCCTCCGCCGCATCATCCCCAGCCACCGGCTCGCCCGACAGCCATTTGGCCGCGTAGTCGATCAGAACATAGTGCCGCCCGCATGCGCCGGCCTCGTCCGAAAACAATCCATCGACGACATCGATCAAACCCAGCAACTGCGCCTCAACGCCGGTTTCCTCGCGCAATTCACGCAGCGCGGCCGCTGAGGCCTCCTCGCCCCACTCGATCCGGCCGCCGGGCAGACTCCATTCGTCCAGCCGGGGCGGCGTGCCGCGCCGGACCAGCAAGACCTCGCCGCCGCGAAAACAAACCACGCCCGCAGCGGGGACCGGAGCGCTCATAACAGCGCCTTGCCGAGGTCCAGGGTTGAATGCTCGCCCACGGCCGAAAGGTCGGTCTTCATCCACTCATCCGCCGCGAGTCGGCCGCGCTTCTTCAGGTCATTCAGAAAGGCCCAGTCGACATTGAACTTGCTCGACAACCGCAGATCGCTCAAGCGCCCGTCCGCGTCGATGGAATGGAAGCGGAGCAGCTGATAGCCAGGACCAGTCCTCAGCACCCCCTTCTTGATCAGGGAATGGACGTGCCCGATTACGCGCAACTCGGCCACCAAGGGCGCATTGAAGGCAATCTCGTCGATCCGGTCGGCGATATCGGACGCGGTCTTGGGCGTGGTCGTGCTGACGAACGGATTGAGCAGGACCAGCAAAACGTCACGCGCCTTGCATTCGGCCAAAGGCCAGATCGGTGGATTGGCCAGATAGCCGCCGTCCCAATAGGCCTCGCCGTCGATCTGGACCGCCTGGAATACCGCAGGCAGGCAAGCTGAGGCCATCACATGCTCCGCCGTCAGCTCCGAGGCTCGGAACACCTTGGCCTCGCAAGTGCGCACCGCCGTGGCGCTGATATAGAGATCGACCGGAGAATTTTCCCGGATCGCCTTGAAATCAATCTGCTTGCGCAGAATGTCCTGCAACGGATTGTAATTCAGCGGGTTAAAATCGTAGGGCGAGACCGTCGCGGACAAGGATTCCAGATAGCGATAGGCCGGATTGCTTTCCATCCAGTTGGCGCCAAACGAGCCCATGACGTTGGCGCCGAGAAACGCGCCACCGCCACTCTGACTGACCGCCTTCCAGAACTTTTCCATCCGCGTGCGTGCGCCGTCCGGTCCCCCCTCGATCAGCCCGGTGGTAATCGCCACCGCGTTCATCGCCCCGGCCGAAGCTGCGGATATGGCCTTGATCTCAATGGCGCCCGTTTCCAGCAGGCGGTCGATCACGCCCCATTCGAACGCGCCATGCGCCCCGCCGCCCTGCAGGGCAAGACTGATGGGCTTGGGCCCGTCCGGCCTGGCCGCTTTACGTAATAACGCCAATTTGGGTCCTCTGCCGGCGACTACTGAGCCGTCCAGCCGCCGTCGATGGCTAAGCCCGCCCCGTTCACCGAAGCGCCCGCGTCCGACGCCAGATAGAGCAGAAGACCGGCGATCTGATCATATTCGACGAACTTCTTGGTCGGCTGCGCGTCCAGGATCACGTCGCGCATCACCGCTTCCGGCGTCATGCCGCGCGCCTTCGCCTGGTCGGCGATCTGGGCGTCCACCAGCGGCGTCTTCACATAGCCCGGACAGATAGCGTTGCAGGTGATGTTAAAGGTGGCCACTTCCAGAGCCACCGTCTTGGTCAAGCCCAAAATACCATGCTTGGCCGCCACATAGGCCGACTTGAACGGCGAGGCGACCAGGGCGTGGGCCGAGGCCAGGTTGACGATCCGTCCGCGCCCCTGGGCTTTCATGATCGGCACGGCGGCGCGGATGGTGTGGAAGGCCGACGACAGATTGATGGCGATGATCTGGTTCCACTTCTCCAACGGAAAGTCCTCGATCGGCGAGACGAACTGCACCCCGGCGTTATTCAGCACCAGATCCAGGCGCCCGAGCTCGCGCTCGGCGAACGCGATCATGTCCGCAATCTGATCGGGCTGGGTCATGTCCGCCCCGTGGTAACGCACCTCAACCCCGAACTCGGCGGAGAAACTCGCTCGCTCCTTCTCGATGGCCTCCGGATCACCCAGCCCGTTGATCACGATGTGGGATCCCTGCCCCGCCAAGGCTCGCGCCATGGCCATGCCGATGCCGCTGGTCGATCCGGTGACCAGTGAGACGTGCCCCTTCAAGTCCGCATTTTGGGTCATGACGTGAGCTCCTTGTGATGTTGCGACGCAGCATAAACCTGTCGCGCGCGGTAGGCGAGGCGTTAAGCGCCCTTTGGACTCACAGCCGGGCGGACAAAGACCCATTCCCGCTCGTTGGAGCGTTTGGCGTCAAAGCCATACCCGTCGACTGTGAAGTCCTTAAGACCCTCCGGACGGTCTAGCCGCCCCTCTATGGCGTAGCGCGCCATCAGCCCCCGCGCCTTCTTGGCGAAGAAGCTGACAATCTTGGCCTCTCCATCCTTCAGCTCCTTGAACTGGCAGGTCAGCAGCGGAATCCGCAGCGCGTCCTGTCTCACCGAAGCGAAATATTCTTGGCTGGCCAGATTGATCAGGGTGGGATCGGCATGGCCTTCGGCGGCGGCGTTGAGCTGCTCAGCAATACGCGACCCCCAGAAGTCGTAGAGGCTCTGGCCCCGCCGCGTCTTCAGCCGAACGCCCATTTCCAGCCGATAGGGCTGGATCACATCCAGCGGCCGCAGCAGGCCATAAAGCCCAGATAGAATGCGCAAATGCCCCTGCGCCCAATTCAGCGCGGCCTTGTCCAAAGTCCGCGCCCGCAGGCCGGCGTACACATCGCCGTTGAAAGCCAGAGCAGCCTGCACCCCGTCCTCGCTGTCCGGATCGAAAGCCTGGAACCGCTCATAGTTCAAAAGGGCCAGACTATCGGAAATCGACATCAGCCGTTTCAGGTCACGCGCCTTCAGTTTGCGCGTGGCCTTAGCCAACTCGGCGGTGTCGGCCGCCATCATCGGCGTGCTGGCGGGGACGCCGGGCGCGGGCGGTGAGAAATCCAGCGATTTTGCAGGCGAAATGATCAGCAGCATGAAGCGGGACCATGACCTCCGGACTTCCCTTGAGCAAGACGAGAGCGCCAAAAATGCGCCCGCTAAAACAGCACTCGAGGATTCATGATCCGCTTGGGATCGAGCGCCTGGCGAATGGCCCGCATCGCCTCCACCTCGGCGGCGGACTTATAGCGCAAGGCATCCTCGCTCTTCATCACGCCAAGGCCATGCTCGGCAGAGATCGAACCGCCCAGCTCATCGACCAAATCATGCACCAGCCGCGCGCAAGCCTCGCGGCCCGCCTCAAAGGCGGGGTCGCCGCCAACCGGTTCGGAGATGTTGTAGTGGATATTGCCGTCGCCCACGTGACCAAAGGCGGCGATGCGCGCGCCGGGCCAACGCCGGCCGATCTCGGCCCCCGCCCTCTCGATTAACGCGGCCACTTGGGACACCGGAACCGAGACATCATGCTTCCAGGACAGCCCTTCCGGCTTCTGCGCCGCTGACTGGTCCTCCCGCAGCCGCCAGAACGCCTTGGCTTGGCCCTGACTCTGAGCGATCGCCGCGTCCTGCGCCAGGCTCGTCTCAAGCGCCCAGGCCAGCAGACGCTCAAGCGCGGCGTCCGCGCCGGCCGGCTCACTGCTGATCGCTTCGATCAGCACATACCAAGGGTGTGGCTCGGCCAAAGGCTCGCGAAGGCCCGGAATATGGCGCAGGGCAAAATCTACGCCCATCCGACTCATCAGTTCGAAGGCCTCTATTCCGCCCGCGCTTTCCTGCTTGGCCCGCCCCAGCAGGGCCACCGCATCGGCAGGCGTGCGCACCCCCGCCATGGCGGTGGCGCGGGAGGTCGGAATGGGACACAGCTTCAGTGTGGC